>NZ_MSQD01000008.1 GCF_002102475.1 Thermoanaerobacterium sp. PSU-2
CCATCTATAGTAATTATAATATTTATTCAACTGTGCTTAATATAAATTTTTATCATATTTTTCAAAAACCCTCCAAGGCGAGGATGCCTTTTTCTAATATATTCCAACAATTTCCACCCAAAAGTATTTTTCATTAAATCAATTTCCTTTTTGTAGATGTCAATTAGATTAGAATCAGTATTATTTAAATAAATATTGGCAAAAAACTTATCATAAAAATATTTATTTGATTGTACAATTACATCAATTTTTTCATTTGGAGTGTAACTATCATTTATGTAATTCATATAGAGTTCATCATATTCTTTTACCATTACTTTTACATCTTTCACAAAAGAACATCTGTTAAATTTTATTTTTTCTTCATCTAATATTTCTTTATTTTCAATTACTGATTCAATGATATTAATTATTGAATTTGAATTAAACGGTCTATCAATTACCCACCCTATTTTATTACATTTTGCTCTTTCTCCCGTTGCTCCAATATTAAAACAAATGGTAGGAATTTTCGCAGCCCAAGCTTCTGATAATGTGTAACTATAAGTTTCAGGACAAATTGAAGGTATAATTACCAAATCAATATTAAAATTCTTTAAAAGTCTTATAATTTCTTCTCTTTTGTATCTACCAAATTTATATAAATTTTTAGAATTAAAATACTCAAGCTTTTTATCTCCTAAATTACCAAATACATAAAACTGTATATTGTTGTTGTTTTTAAAATAGTCCAATATTTGGAAAACAATTCCACTCCCTTTATATGGCGCAAGTCCGCCTATAAATGCTATATTTAATTTATTTTTAATTAAATTTATACTATTTCTCTCTAATATTAAGTCACTATTAAGATTGATACCATGTTCTATTACTACAATATTTTCATCAGGAATACCTAAAATATTTATTAAATAATTTTTTGCAGAATAAGATGGTGTAATAATTAAATTTGCTAAGCTTAGCTCTGATTTAAAAGTATTTCGCCAACTGTCTAAAATTTCAAACCTTAAACCTAATCTTTGTTCTAAGCATTTACTGCATTTCTTTTTGTCAATTTTAGCATTACAAAACTCATTTTTGATATCCAACAAATTAACAGTAGGATCTATAGGAAAATAATCATGCACCGTAACAATAATCGGTAAATATTTAAAAAAACCTTTTATACTGCTAATAGTGGTTATTGGTAAATCTCTTAAATGCTGAATATGTAAAAGATTTATATCAAAATGAGTAATTATGTTTTTTAATATGTCAAAAAACTCAAAATTATAAAATGTATTAATTTTTAATTGTTCACTAATAAAAAACTTAAATATTTTATTTATTTTGTCATTAATAATTCTTAAATATATAATATTTTTCTCAGCAAACAATATAAAAAAATTATATTTAGTTTTATCCGAATTTTCGATTATATCTTTAACATGATATTCAGTTCCACCAATAGGATGTTTTATATCATCATAAACATCATTATGAATTAAATATAAGATATTATACTTTTTATTTACTTTCAGATCTGAATGAAATGAAATATATTCAGCAATGTTTTTTAAATCTGTATTTTCTATAAATTCCTTTATTGTTAAATCGTATTCTGGATATAACTCATTTAATTTATTTAAATTTTTTTTTATATACTTTAATTTATCTTCTTTAAATGACATACTTCCCTTATGTTGAATAAAACAATAATCGCAAATAGTATGAATGTATCCTTTATACTTAGCACGCATGCAAAATTCATTTTCTTCTCCATATCCTTTACCAAAATCATCTTCATTAAAATACCCAACTTTTTCTAATACTTCTCTTTTAATAAACATGCAAAAACCGACAGCAGTTGGAATTTCTATAAATTTTCTAATTGATATTCTTTCTATTAAATTTGCATATTCATTTGCTGTATATCCATCCGGAATATTATTATCATTCAAAAATTTTGGTATCGAACAAATAGTTCCATTATTTGTATATGGTGTTACGGTTGCAATATACGGATTACTATATCCTTTTTCAACTAATTTATCTATCCAGTAATCAGTAACTATTGTATCACTGTTAAGTAATATAACATCATTACTCGAATACTTCATTCCTTTATTTACAGACTTTACAAACCCTAAATTTACTTCATTGTTTAAAATAATATAATTATTTATTTTTAAATTTTGTAAAAAATTTTCTATTCTATTATCTGTACTATTATCATTTATTATAATAATTCTATAGTTAAAGTTTGTTTTTGCTATGTTAATAGAATTTATGCATTCTATCAAATCTTCATAAGCATTATAAACTGGAACAATAATATCAACTATATAATCATCTTTAATTAAATTCATGTAAATCCTCCTAAATATATAATTATTTTGTTTTTTCATTCTAAAACTTTATAACAAAAATTTTAAACCCCTATTAACATTAAAATCTATAAATTACTTATGCCATGAATTTCGTTTAATGGTAATATTTTTATGTTAAATTCAATAATCACCAGTTTTATATAATCATTAACCTCAATATTAAACATTGGGTCGAGTGTATTAAATAAAACATATCCATTATCTTGTAATATTCCATTATAAGTTATTAAACTTGAATTTATATTATTTAATTTATTATTTCTGTCAATATATGATATATTCATTATTTTAATTTTAGAGTAAAAATTTTCTATTGGATCAAATCTAAAAGATTTTATCATTTTTTCTATATTATTTATCTCAAAATTAACAATAAAATTAGTAAAACTATCGTCATATTTGATTTCATTAATAAACTTTTCTTTTTCTGAATATCCAAATCCTGTATCTACATAAAGAGATGCTATAATCTTGTCAATATAATATACCTTCATAAATCTATTTATTTTTTTTATTTTGTCAATATAACTTTTTAAAAATAAGATTTCTTTTTCTTTTTGCTCATATAATTGATCTTTAATCCTATAGTTAAAATTTTTATGCAAATTTATATTAAAATAAGTTTTATTCTTGTTACTAAAAATAAATTCTTTTAAGTCTTTAAAAGTTTCCGGCATGACTATAGAACTTTTGCTAAACTTCTTTTTAAATTTTTTAATAAACTCATCAATACTAAATGAATTATCAAATATTTCTTTATTAAAATGATTTCTGTATATCTTACTTAGCAAAGCTATTTTTATATTTTTTGTATATTTCTTATATAACATTTTTGTATTAAATACTGCCGACGAAAAGTAGCTTATCAATATCATATTGTCAATATATCCATTATTTATTATAATATTAAAACAAATCAATTCCCAGGGAACGTCATTATCATCTAATATTTCAACATTAAATCCAAAATACTTTATAAAACTTTCATTAGGATGTTTTTTGACTATTAATTTAAACTCCCTAATATACTCAAATAATAAATTTAAGAATATTTTCTCATCAATCACATTCTTTTCATCCAAAGCACCAATATATTGATCAAAAAATATTATATCACTAGAAAATTTTTTATAATTATAATTAAAAATATAATTTAATTCATTGCACATTTCAACACTAGAATTAGGATCTGAAATTATATTTTCAAATTCTATTTTTCTCAATGTTTTTTTTAATTTGCTAACATAACAATCCGGATCAAACAGCCATATTTCATCAATTCGATTTAGATCAACTGTATTGTTTTCTATTATATTTGATTTTGTCCATTCCTCATAAGCTTCTTTAATCATATAAGTACCTATACCTTCATCTGTCAAAATTATTTTAACTTTTTTATTTTTAACTAAATTAAATAATATACGACTGTACTTTGTTCCCCAAGTAAAATAATGAAGTATATCTATTTTATAATTTGTCATAATTTCAATTAATTGATTTTCTATTCTCATATTTTCCCCGGATAGTTCATCAATTAATACAACTTTATCCCAAATTTTAATTTTATCCAATCTTTTATATATATCGACTAAATTGCTTAAATGATTTGGTATAAATATAAAATTTTTATCATCTTTATAAAGAGTTTTAGCTAAAATATATGATACAAATATATGGAAACTAGTAGCACATGAAAAATATATATTCATTACTTTAATTCTCCTAAAATTATAAATTTTTTTCCTATGCTATTACCTACATTATCATAGTCTTGATTTATATATCCTTAAGTCTATTAAAACTAAAATGTTTCCTCCTATCTAACCTCAATTTTTAATTTTTCATTCACCGTATATACAATTTCATATCCTTTTTTTAAATTAAATTGAATATAATAAGCTCCTTTCACATTTGGAATAGTTATTGGTACATCTACATCTACAAAATATTTATAATAAATTTCTCCCGGAATAACTATATTCCCCAAATCTGATTTTACTGCTTTCAAATTGCTGTCCAGAATATTATAAGATAATATTACAGGTTGAGGTTCAGAGCTATTCCATACGTGTGAGCCTTCATTCACAAGTCTTAACTGCAAGTTTGTATTTTGACCACGCAAAAAATTTAAATTGTTTGTTTTATTTATTATATCAGCCTTATATTCAACTGGTACCTCGTCTGTAAATCTACTATAAAAATTACTTGAAACATGGACATTAGCAGCTAAAAATAATATAGACATTAAAAGAAAAAATATTGATACAATGCTTTTTTTTATTTTCGACAAAATTCATCACCCACTATAATATTTGCCATTCATGATTTAGCCTAAATATTCCGACTTCTTTTGTCTCTGAGTATGTATTAAAAGTCAAAACCGATTTTTTGTAGTCATAAAGTTCTCCATTAATTCTATGACAAGATACATCAAGGAAATATTCACCATCGAGAAGATTTAATTCTTTTATCCGAAACAATACTTCACCTTCACCTTTCAATTCTTTAATATTTATACTATCAAGGTGCGTATTTGTGCCAAAACAGTTTAATCCATTATTATTGTATACTGCCATCCCAAATACCACATCATTCCCTACGTCCGAATTACGTTTGTAAGATATTTTAATTATAGCTTCATCACCTGTTTTAAAAGTGTTTTTTTCTTCGCCGTCAACACCAATAAGATTAACTTTTGTTATTATTATTTCGCCTGTCCCAATGATACGTTCTTCTCCTGTATCTTTTCCTGTGGTATTTTCAACTGTTTCCAACGCTTTTTTATTGTCCCTATCTGCGACAAAATCAAGATATGATCTTATTACATCTCTAGGATTCCCCTCACCTTTTACAATACCTTTATCAATCCAAACCGCCTTATCACATAACCTTTCTATTGAACCAAGATCATGAGATACAATAACAATTGTCACACCAGCTCTTTTAAACTCATGGAGTTTATTAAAACATTTTTTTTGAAAGTGATCATCTCCAACAGCTAATATTTCATCAATTAAAAGTATATCCGGATCTATATTTATAGCAACTGAGAATGCAAGCCTCATATACATACCTGATGAGTATGTCCTTACAGGGGTATCAATAAACTCCTCTAATTCTGAAAAAGATATGATTTCTTCGATCTTTTTATCAATTTCTCTTTTTGTAAAGCCAAAAATTGATGCATTAACATATATGTTTTCCCTCCCTGTAAAATCAGGATGAAAACCTGCCCCCAATTCAATAAGACTCGATACTTTGCCTCTTGTTATAATTTCACCTTTATCAGGATATATAATCTTAGAAATCAGCTTAAGAAGAGTACTTTTACCTGAACCATTTTCTCCAATTATGCCAATCGATTCTCCTTTTTCTACTTTCAAAGAAACATCTTTTAATGGTATAAATTCTTCAGTTAAATTTTTATTCCTTAATATAATCCTATCTTTTAATGTAGTTGGCTTACCTCTATGAATTTTATAAATTTTTGTTACGTCATTTAATTCTATAGCATACATAGTCATATTTCCTCCGCAAATCTTCTCTGTAGTCTATCAAACAAAATAAATGCAAATACATCAAAACATATAGACATCAAAAATATTAAAAGCAATGATTTTTTACTTGGCCAAAGTCCATAATAGAGAATATCTCTATACGGTAAAATAATTGATGTCATTGGATTTAAGAAGAATAATTTAAAATATCTTTCGGGTACTAAATTGATAGGAAAAACAATAGGCGTTAAATAAAACCACGCCATTGTCACAATTCCCAATATGTGTTCAAGATCTCTAAAAAAAACATTTAAGGCAGAAAAAACAACATTTAACCCGACTACAAACAAAAATTCATTTACCATCACTACTGGTAATAACACTATAGATAATGAAAGATGAATTTTAAAAATAAAAAGTGCAATAAACACGATTATAAAGCCAAATAACATATTTATAAATCCAGTAAGTGCAACAGATATAGGCAATATTATTCTTGGAAAATATATCTTTTTGACCAGATTGCTATTTGCCATAACAATAGTAGTACTTTGCATAATTGAAGTTGAAAAATATATCCACGGCAGTAATGCTACAAATAAAAACATAGCAAAATTATATATATTCATCCTCATAATAGTTGAAAAAATTATTGAATACACTACAAGCTGTAATAATGGATTTACAAATGTCCACAAAAAGCCTAAAAAAGAGCCTCTATATCTCGTCCTTAAATCTTTCTTTACCATACTAAAAAGCATTTCTCTATATTCATATAGTTCCCTCAATGTTGTCATCCCTATAACCTCACTTTATCCGATTTAAGCTGAAAATGAACCCAAATTATCCGAAATTATGATTTCGTATAATTCTTTTAATATTTTTATAAAAAAATAAAAGGCTCAATAACCTTTATCGATCTAATTATTATTAAAGTATTTATCTAGGTCTTCTATCTTATTAATTTCAAATATGTTGTCTGCTATTTGAAGTAATGTTTTCTCATCTGCATCTTCGATCAGCTTTATATATTCTTCAGGTATATCATTAAATTTCTTCTTCAACAATCTTATAACAAGATTCTCCATACCTTTTTCCATACTCTTTTTTAGTTCTTCCTCAGTATAAATTTTAAAGTTCGCTTCTTTTAAGTTGTTTATTACATATTTCATCTGTTCTTCATTTAATCTGTCTGCATACATCTTAATCACCTACGAGGCTTTAATTGGATCTACTCTAAAAGCTGCCCCGATTAATTTAGTTTTATTATCATACTCCTTCCACTTCATCCATATTAGCAAATAACCTTTCTAACTCATTTTGAAATACATATTAATAGACATAGCTTCGCCATACGGACACCAGTGAATTAAATTCACCGCCTCCGCTTATACATGGGAATATTACCACCATCAATATTCATGGGTGCCGAAACAACCTCATGAATATTGATGGATAATATTACTACTTTACAATATAGATTTATTCGACATAAAACTTAAAAATCCTTCTTTATTTATCAAATTTTTTAATATTTGCGGCAAGACATGATCCGCTCCACCTAAAGTTTTTCTAATTCCTTCAATTTGCCATGGATATTCATGCATAAAAAAATAAAAGGCTCAATTACCTTTATCGATCTAATTATCATTAAAGTATTTATCTAGGTCTTCTATCTTTTTTATATCAAATATATTCTCACCTATCTTTTCTAATTTATCTATATTTAACTCGTACATTCTTTTTACATACAACTCTGGTATTTTGTTAAATTTTTTATTTAAAAGTTTAATAATCAATTCAGCCTTACCTTCAACTTTGCCTTCAACTTTGCCTTCAGCTTTACCTTCTTGTATCAACATTTCGGCTATCTTAGTCATTTTTATCGCTCCTTTCAATTTATTTTTATATTCCTCAGTCAGAAATTTATCGCTTATTCCTATCAATGCGCCGATTATATATGTCTTTTCATCTTCATCTTCTATTTTTTTCGCCAGTTCTACCGCATCTATTGCCATCTCATCACTGCTTTTTTATTTCCCATAAGTAGTAAAAATAAAAGGGGCAAAGAACAATTTAACTTACAATGTATTTCTCTATATCTTCTATCTTATTAATTTCAAATATGTTGTCTGCTATTTGAAGTAATGTTTTCTCATCTGCATCTTCGATCAACTTTATATATTTTTCAGGTATATTATTAAATTTCTTCTTCAACAATCTTATGACAAGATTCTCCATGCCTTTTTCAAAACCTTTTTCTATGCCTTTTTCCATACTCTTTTTTAGTTCTTCCTCAGTATATATTTTGAAGTTCGCTTCCTTTAAGTTGTTTATTACATATTTCATCTGTTCTTCACTTAATCTGTCTGCATACATCTTAATCACCTCCGAAACTTTACTCGGATCTATTCTAAATACCGCCTCAATTAATTTTATTTTATTGTCGTATTCTTTTGCCTCATTTATACTGGATAATACTTTCTCTATTGCATTTTTAAAATACATGTTATTTGATAAAACCATCAATGAATAATTTTCCTCTACGTTTTCTAACTCTGACAATACTATTATCTGCACCGGTATCCATTCATTATCTATATAATAAATGCCATTATCAGAATTATCTAATCTAATTTTATGTTCTTCTAAAAATGACATGAGTTTTTTCGGCTATGCCAATCATTCATTTTATTTCCTTCTCCTTAAATTATATCACATTTCCCTTAAAACAGGTAAGCTTCGCCATACGGACACCAGTGAATTAAATTCACCGCCTCCGCTCATAAAGCTTCTATGATCACCAGTAATATTTATGAGTGCCGAAACATCAGCATAAATGTTACTGGATATTATTACTATTTTCTATTTATTCGACATAAACTAAAAAAATCCTTCTTTATTTATCAAATTTTTTAACAAAAGCTTGAAGTATGCAAAATATAAAGTAAGGCTGCATCTAATGCAGCCCCAAAAAATACTTGTAAAAGCTTAAATCGTCGGTCAGCTCTGGATGAAATGAAGTCGCAAAAAGGTTGCCTTCCCTTGCAGCCACTATTTTCCCATTGTATCTAGATAGCACCTTTACATTTTCTCCCACATCTTCAATATAAGGCGCTCTTATAAACACTGCATCTATTTTATCTTTTGATACATCAGGCATACTAAGTTTTGCAGTAAAGCTATCAAGCTGACTTCCATAGGCATTTCTCCGCACCTTTATGTCCATAATACCAAGATGAACTTTATCATCATTTACGATGTGTTTAGCCATCAGTATCATGCCTGCGCATGTTCCCCATATAGGCACACCCGATCTGTAAAGATCTATTATGGTATCTTTTAAGTCAAAGTCATTAAGCATTTTTCCTATGGCAGTGCTTTCCCCGCCAGGTAGTATAAGTGCATCTATGTTTTTCAAAGTTTCTTTATCTTTCGCCTCTACTGGTATTATACTGTCTAATCTTTTCAGTTTATTTATATGTTCTTCTACAGAACCTTGTATAGCAAGAACACCAACACGCATTTTACCAACCCCTAGTTGCATATAGATCTTTTTCTGAAAGATCCCTTATATCGATGCTATTCATTGCTTCTCCTAATCCTTCCGATACTTCTGCTATTATCTCTGGTTTGTCGTAATATGTGGTAGCTTTTACAATTGCTTCAGCACGCTTTTGAGGGTTCTCTGATTTAAATATCCCTGAGCCTACAAAGACTCCATCTGCTCCAAGCTGCATCATAAGCGCAGCGTCTGCCGGTGTTGCAATACCACCTGCTGCAAAATTTACAACTGGCAGTTTTCCGTTTTCTGCTACATATTTTACTAATTCATAAGGTGCCTGCAATTCCTTTGCTGCCGTCATAAGCTCTTCTTCGCTTAAAGTCGTAAGCTTTTTGATTTCAGCATTGATAGTCCTCATATGCCTTACTGCTTCAACAACATTTCCTGTGCCTGCTTCACCTTTAGTTCTTATCATTGAAGCACCTTCGCCAATTCTCCTTAATGCTTCACCTAAGTTTCTTGCACCGCAAACAAATGGAACTTTAAACTGCCATTTGTTTATGTGATATGATTCATCTGCAGGTGTCAGCACTTCACTCTCATCGATGTAATCTATCTTCAAAGCTTCCAAAACCTGTGCTTCCACAAAATGTCCTATCCTGACTTTTGCCATAACAGGTATTGACACAGCTTCTTTTATCGCTTTTATGATTTTAGGATCTGACATCCTTGCTACGCCGCCATGTGCCCTTATATCAGCAGGTACCCTTTCAAGTGCCATTACCGCAACAGCACCAGCTTTTTCTGCAATTACAGCCTGTTCAGGCGTCGTAACATCCATTATGACTCCACCTTTTAACATCTGTGCCAAATTTTTGTTTAACTCATATCTTTCATTCATTGTACTTATTCCCCCTATTTTTATATAACAATTTTATTAATTTATATCAATTGTATCTATTTAATAAGAACATGTCAATCAGTACAATATGGATACAAAAAAAGGATACATCACTGTATCCCCTTCAATACTTCTTTTGAATTTTGTATTATTTGCTTTGTAACATCCGTCATGGGTTTTGGCTCTTCTGACTTTGAATTAGCCTTATTAAACAAGTCTTCAACATCTACAGCCTTTTCAAGATATTCTTTCGCTTTTGCTTTATCATTGTTTTGCAGGTAAAACATCCCTACTTTGTTATAAGCATCTGCCAATTGTTGATAATTTTCTGGTCTTAAAGGCTGTACATCGACGGCTTTTTTAACATACTTAAGCCCATTATCTATCTGCCCATGTGATAGATAGAATGCTCCAAGCTGTGCTAAAAGCTGAGAGTTAAACGGCTCTAAATCAACCGCTTTTTGTTCTTGGGTCATTGCCTCTTGATATGTTGCCGCATCTTTAGTTTGATCTGCTATACTTGCCAATGTCTGGCCGTAAGACATCCTGTACTTTGCATTCCACGGATCATAAGAAACAGCGCTTTTGTAATACTGCATAGCCTGAGGAACATTGTTAGTCTTTGCAAATTGGTCTCCTTTCTCTGCATATCTCAATGCAGTGGAAAGTGAAAAAGACATAAACATGACAACTACGCCAACTATCAAAATGCCAAAACTGTAGTATCCACTGTACGATTTTCTCCCTTTCGCGGCAGCTATATTTTTATGTACCTTACCTAAGCTCATGCTGTTTATTATACCGACAAGGGAATATAAGGCTATTGTCACAGCAGACAGCGAAAGATCAAAATCCATAGCGGCATGAGCATATATGCTCAATATGCCCGCTGTTGCCGCAGCCAATAAAACGCGCTCCTCTACGTCCAGCTCAGCCTTATAAAGCTTGATAACTGACAGTATCAATGTAACCAAGAAGAATATCATGGCTAAAGCTCCGACTAAACCAGTATCAAGCAAAACCTGCATGAAGTAATTATGTGTCTGTGTCGTCCAATACAGGTATGACTGATATTTGAAGTAAAGTGATGCCCAAGCACCTCCACCTGCACCAAAAAGCGGATAGTCTTTAAAAATCTTAAATCCGTCTTTGTAAAACTGCATTCGTTCAGAACTGCTGTGGCTTGTCAAACTTATGTCTTGTATCCTTGACGCTACGTTTTCAGGCAAATATTTATACTTAAGCATTATATTTTGAACAGCATTTGGATCATTCTTGGGATATATGTATGCCTTATCAAATGTCACTGAAGTACCTTTAAAGTAATTTGTAAAAGTAATGGCTAGTCTTTTCGTGTCTTTCAAAGTAGAGAATTCTATCGTCTTCTCACCACTGAAAGTCTCTTTATCGTACACATCTTTTATCTTTGTAGGCTGATCGAGGTCATTTCTGCTTTCTATGGTAATATCGTACGCCCAATCTTTATTATCAACATTCTTTGACATGACATCGTACTTCAATACATATATTCTATCAGCATCAACATCGACAAACCTTGTGACACTTTTACCACTATCAGCCTCGTTTTGGCTATGACTTAGCGTAAGGGGTACTTCCGTCGTCAATACCATATAACCTGCTACTGTTGACAATACACCCACAATGACGATTATGGATATACCTATTTTTAGACTTATCTTGTTTACAACTTCAACCAAAAAACTCACAATGTACGTGAATAGCAATGATAAGATACATCCTACAAGTATCCACATAACCAAATTGTGAGGCTTAGGTCCATTTACGACAGAATTAAATTTAAGTATTGGCAATGCTGACGCTACGATTATACCTATCAGGTAAATGAATGGCTCTACCCTTTTTCCTTTTGGCATCATTATTATAAGGAACAAAAACAGAAACGGAAACATCACCCAAGCGCCTCTGGATAATGTAAAAACATAAGCATAAAGCTGCATAAAAACTTCTACACCGTAAAGTGCTTTTAAATACCTGTTTTCCGTGTACGATATGAGTGCAAAATTCACAAACAAAAATGCCATCAAAAACGATGCGGCAGTATTGGCGTATTGAAATGTGGAATTAATCCTTCCTCCAACCCATGAGCCATTGTAGTTTACATATCCCGCTGCAGACAAAAGGCCTACTAAAGCTACTCCAAATGAGCTTAAAACGAGCACATTCAAAAGTATCCATATCTTTTTCTTGTCATTGGCAAGTCTGCTGACCAAAAAGTATACAAACACATAATCGACGTACTTTAATACTTCTCCTATTGCAGACCTTATATTTACAGCAAAAAACGTAGAGATGAGATATGCTCCTATTATTGATATTGCGGCATAATCCAATCTTTCAGAGATTATAGGCTCTTTTTTTATAATCTTCATCAATGACCATATTACGACCACAACTGAAGTAATACATATAGTAGGTAAAAACTCATTGTCAAAGTACATGCCGCGGAAATACGGCGGTAAAGCTATAAGAAGAAGCAACGATATATAAAATACAATATTCATCACGTTTGTGTAATTTGTGCTTCTTTTAGAAACATTAATGGTGACCTTGTTCTTTTTTGCTGCTTTTTGTGCCATATCGATTCTCCTTTATATATTTTATAAAATGCACAAATAATCATATTCGACAAAAAAACTTAATTTCCTTCTTTTGAAATCATTTAACAAAATACAGCGTGAAAAAAACTTCATCTTTATCCAATCACCATTTCCAATTGATAGAATATAATAAACTGAAATCAAATTAAATAGGAGGTATCCACATGAGAGGCAGAAAATTACTTGTTTTCACTCTTATACTCATATTTGTACTTACATCTTTATTATTCACCGGTTGCAAAGTAAAAGAGCAAAAGCTTACAAAGATAAACTTTATTGAAACCGTACATTCGATTTTTTACGCGCCATATTATGTAGCTGTCAACAAGGGCTTTTTCAAAGAAGAAGGCCTGCAATTAGAGATAACAACCGCACAAGGCTCAGACAAAGCTGCAACGGCAGTTGTATCAGGTCAGGCTGACATCGGTCTACAAGGTCCAGAGACCACCGTCTACGTGTACAAGGAAGGAAAGCAAGATTACCTCGTAAATTTTGCACAGCTTACTAAGAAAGATGGTTCTTTCTTAGTTGGGAAAAAACCAGAGCCTAATTTCAAGTGGGAAAATCTAAAGGGCAAAAAGATAATAGGTGGAAGACCTGGTGGAATGCCAGAAATGACTCTTGAATATATACTGAAAGAGCATGGTATCGACCCTAAAAAAGATGTAAATCTCGTGACAAATCTTCAATTTACAGCGACAGCAGGTGCTTTCATGAGATCAGATGCAGACTACGTAGCGCTATTTGAGCCAACTGCATCGCAAGTGGAAAGCGAAAAAGGTGGATACATCGTGGCATCTGTAGGTGCCGCTGGACACGATGTGCCTTATACAACATTTAACGCAAGAAAAAGCTATATAAAAGAGCATCCTGACATCATACAGCACTTTACAAATGCAGTCTACAAAGGCATGCTATACGTGCAGTCTCATTCATCAAAACAAGTGGCTGAAGACATAAAGTCATTTTTCCCAGATACTGATATTGATATAATTGCAAAAGTAATCGACAGGTATAAAAGCATAGACGCATGGGGCACCACGCCACAGATGAAGCCATCAGATTTTGATGCTCTTCAGAATGTCTTATTAAACGCAGGTGAAATCGACAGCAAAGTAGATCCAAACGCTTTAATCGACAACACTTTCGCCGATAAGGCTGTCGCAACCATAAAGAAATAGTATTGTGGGGACAACCGAAAGATTGTCCCCTGTAAGTATGCTTAAAATATGACAGGAGGTGCATCTGGTGAGGAAAGTAATGATTGAGCTTTCAAACATATCTTTAAACTATCATACGATAAAAGGCGAAACAGAAGCTATAAAAGACGTTTCATTTAATGTGTATGAAGGTGAATTCGTAGGCGTCATAGGACCTTCTGGATGCGGCAAATCCACACTTTTATCCATAATAGCCGGTCTTTTAAAGCCATCAAATGGAAGTATCGTTGTAAATGGAAAAGTCGGATATATGCTTCAAAAAGACCATCTTTTTGAGTGGAGAAACATCATGCAAAACGTCCTTTTAGGCCTTGAAATACAAGGTGCTGTCAATGAAAACTCTATAAAAAACGTAGAAGATCTTTTAGAAAGATACGGTTTATCTGATTTTAAATACCATTACCCTAACCAAATATCTGGCGGAATGAGACAGCGAGCAGCGCTAATCAGGACATTGGCCTTAAAACCAGACATCATGCTTCTCGATGAGGCTTTCTCAGCTCTTGACTATCAAACGAGGTTGGCCATATCTGATGAAGTGTGGACTATTTTGAAAAATGTCAAAAAGACAGCAGTAATAGTCACTCACGACATCTCTGAAGCCATCGCAATGTGTGACAGAATCGTCGTCTTGTCCAAAAGGCCTGCAGTCGTAAAAAACATATATGAGATACACCTTACATGTGATAATCGGTCACCTATAGGATGTAGAAAAGCACCTGAATTTAAAGAATACTTCAATGAAATCTGGAAGGAGCTTGATGTGCATGTATGAAGTATCACAAAACATCTCAAAGGAGCATATAGAATTTTTAAAAAAAGTGAAAAGAAAAGAGACCGCCATCAAAATCACTCAATTATCCATACTCATTGCTTTTTTCGCCTTATGGGAAATAGCAGGAAGGCTAAAGCTTATAGACCCGTTTCTATTTAGCCAACCTTCTCGCATGATGAAAACCATCATAAACTTAAGCGAAGACGGCTCACTTTTTACGCATATATGGGTCACATTAAGCGAAACCCTTATCGGATTTGCCCTCGGAACAGTTTCTGGCATAGTGATAGCCATACTGCTTTGGTGGTCTGACTTTGCTTCAAAAGTTGCAGAGCCTTACTTGATCGTCTTAAATAGCCTCCCTAAGATTGCCTTAGGACCAATATTTATAGTCTGGATGGGCAATGGCGAAGCACCAATTATAACAATGGGTTTGGCAATATCGCTGATTGTGACTATTATAAGCCTCGAGACAGGGTTTAAACAAGTGGACGAAGATAAGATAAAACTTCTAAAGACGTTTGGTGCCACCAAATTTCAAATACTGACGAAATGCATACTTCCTGCCAGCATACCAACTATCATGTCTGCCATAAAAATCAACATGGGTTTGTCTTGGGTTGGTGTCATAACAGGAGAATTTTTAGTGTCAAAAGCGGGATTGGGATACCTTATCGTCTATGGGGGGCAAGTATTCAAGTTGGACATAGTAATGACAAGCGTCCTTATACTGTCTATCCTGGCAGCGCTTATGTACGTCCTATTAGTCTACATCGAAAAGAAAATCATCAAATGGCAGTAGTTTATATTATGCACCGCTTATGCTGGTGTATTTTTTTTTATTATGTGCTAAAATATCTTTATGAAAATAATTCGAGGTGATACTAAATGAAGATAGCATTGGCACAATTGAATCCAACTGTCGGCGATATAAAAAACAATTGTGAAAAGATAATCATGAATATAAAAGAGGCTAAAAAAGCCAATATGGATCTCATCGTCTTCCCTGAATTGTCTATAATCGGATATCCTCCAAAGGACTTGCTATACAACCCTGATTTTTTAGAAACTGCAGATAGAGCTCTTAATGATATGCTTTTACCTGAAACAGAAGGCATCGGCGTCATTGTAGGAACCGTTACAAGAGATGATGAGAAAGACTATTTACTTCACAACTCAGCGCTTCTCCTTTACAATGGCAAAATAGTAGGACAAGCAGATAAAACCCTTTTGCCAAATTACGATGTATTTGATGAGCAAAGGTATTTTGAACCAGCTAAAAAGCGTGCTTGCATAGACTTTAAAGGAATGCGGCTTGCAGTCAATATATGTGAAGACATCTGGAACGACAAGGATTTCTGGGAGAGGCCAAGGTACGATATTGACGTATTAGAAGAACAGTATAGCTTAAATCCAGACATTTTTATAAATATTTCTGCATCACCATATAACCTTGGAAAGCATGAATTAAAGGTCAAAATGGTAAAGCAAATATCAAAAAAATACAAGCTGCCTCTTATATATGTAAACCAAGTAGGCGGTAATGATGAGCTGATTTTTGATGGAAATAGTTTCGTAATAAATTCAAATGGCGAAAGAGTATCAAACCTTAAAGCTTTTTGCGAAGATCTCGCTTTTATTGATACTGATGAGCTTAAATATCTTTCACCTCTAGAAGATGTAAAAGAAGACATATCGTGGATACACGATGCACTGATCTTAGGGCTTAGAGATTATTTTAGAAAGACTGGCTTTAAAAAGGCAGTGGTAGGCTTAAGCGGCGGAATTGACTCTGCTGTCACATGCGCCCTTGCAGTAAAGGCTTTAGGGCGTGAAAATGTACTTGGAGTTTCTATGCCATCTCGGTATTCCTCAGAAGGCAGCAAAGATGATGCAAGAGACCTTGCTCAAAACTTAAATATCGAATACCGAGTAATACCTATTGAAGATGTATTTAAAAGCTATATATCAATTTTTAATAGAAATGGCGATGCTGTAGGTGACCTTGCAGAAGAAAATCTGCAGGCAAGAATAAGAGGAAATTATCTAATGTTCATATCAAATAGAGAAGGGCACATGGTGTTGACAACAGGAAACAAGTCAGAAATAGCCGTAGGATACTGCACACTGTATGGTGACATGAGCGGCGGACTTGCTGTAATATCTGATGTTCCAAAGACAATGCTGTATGAGCTTGCAAAGTATATAAATAAGGAAAAGACAATAATTCCAATATCCACTATAGAAAAGGCTCCATCAGCCGAACTTAGGCCAAATCAAAAAGACACAGATTCTCTACCACCGTACGAGATACTTGACGATATATTAAAGCTGTACATAGAAGAAGATAAATCGATAAGTGAGATCGTATCAAGAGGCTATGATGAAGCATTGGTAAAAGATGTCATAAGGAAGGTGAATAATGCTGAATACAAGAGAAAGCAAGCAGCGCCAGGTCTTAAAGTCACCACAAAAGCATTTGGCGTAGGAAGGCGAATGCCAATTGCACAACGTTTCAGACCATGATTTAAGGGAGGCTTAAATATTGTCTAAAAATTTAAAAAGCGATATAATGCTACTTTTAGTAACTGTCATCTGGGGGTCTACATTTGTCGTAGTAAAAAATGCTACAAGCATATTGCCAGTTTACAACTTTTTGTTTTTAAGATTTCTCATAGCACTTATCGTGCTTGTCATAATGTTTGGCAAGAGGCTGCTTCACATTGATAAAAAAACATTTGCAGTCTCTATCATTGTAGGCATAATGCTTTTTTTAGGTTATGCTTTTCAGACATTAGGCTTAAAATACACGACCGCATCGAAGTCTGGCTTTATTACTGGATTTAATGTGGTATTAGTTCCTATATTAGAATCAATCTTTTTAAAAGCCAAATTGTCAAAGACATCATGGTTAAGCGTATTATTAGCACTTGCTGGGTTATTTCTCATGACGGCCAATATTGACTTAAAAATTAACTTTGGAGACTTTCTCACCCTCCTTTGTGCCGTATCTTTTGCTTTTCAGGTAGTCTTGATAGCAAAATACGCGCCATCAGTAGATACCGTGTCATTTGCAATAATTCAGATATTCGTCGTAACACTATCAAGTGGTATTCTTTCATTTGTATACGAGAAACCTATAATACCAACTGATAAAACCGTTTGGTTTGCCCTAATATTGACAGGCATATTTGCAACGGCGTTTGCATTGGCAGTTCAAAATACGATGCAGGCAAATACATCTGCCACACATGCTGCCATCATATTCTCTTTAGAGCCTGTTTTTTCAGCCATAACTGCTTATTTAGTATCTGGAGAAATCATGACATTGCGATCCATCATAGGAGGATTTCTCATGCTAATAAGCATGATTCTATCTGAAATGCCGTCTAAAGATAATTTAAGGGCTTAAAAAGCCCTTTTTTAATATGGTTTTATTATTTCACCCGACTTTGCATCTATTAAGCTTGATTCAACAGGATCGTCCACTGTGTACACCGGTATTATGCCATTTGCAGTTTTGTAGTATTTCAGTGAAAAATTGCATAATTTCAGGTATTTAGTTGTAACATCATCTTGTTTCATAATGTTGACAGGCTTTGGATAAGGTATATCGTAGTTTTTGTAAGTATATGCAGATATGTTTCCATCTCCATCAACATCTACTGTTATGCCATTGTTTATAAAAGGTATGTTGTAATGTTTTAGTGGGAAGACAAAGTGGTATCCATAGATATTGCTATTCATATTATTAGCATCATTAAATCCAAAATCAATATACGGCAATACTTCTTTGAAATTTTCTCTTACAAATGATTCTGCTTTATTAAGAGCTGTTTCCCGGGAAATTGATGAATTAAAATCGCTTTTAGTGCTTTTTAAAATATCAACTACATTTCCCGTATCTGCATTTACAGCGACGTGCAAATATCCTACTCCATTTAATTTGTTCCATGAGAATGTCCATACTTTTAAATTAAGCCCACCGTATTTTTCCATGTAAGCTGTATCCTTTAATTCATAATCGCTTCCTGCATATTTTGCTGCTATTTTTAAGGCTTTCTCTTTGTCTACAGATACTTTGCTTAATACAATCTCCATATCCATTTTAATATCTGCATTGCTTGGAGCACTTAGCTTTACTGCGTTTCCATTTATATCTATTATATCGCCTGTATAAGCATTTATCATGTATTGAGGCGATGGTGAAACATATACAAGTTTTACATCGCCTTTATTTCTACTGTAAATTACCATATAGACCAATCTAGGTTTTAGATATTCTTTAAAAAGCTTTGTAGCCTCATTTATATCGATCACGTTTTTTAGTGTAGGCAAGTCTCCATCTGTCCAATCATATGTGTAATGAGTGACTAAACCTGTTTTTTTATCTACAGAAACATTTATTGTATCGTACAGAAACACAATGCCATTTTCTTCTCTTTTCCATTTAAAGCTATATTCATTGTAACTGTCGTTTTTGTAATTTGCATCATACTTGTATTTGCCCAAGTTCTTAGGATTTACTCTGTCCAAAAATTCCTCTGCTATCTTTTTTGCATCGCTTCGCTTTATATTCTTGTTGCCTTTAAAATCAGTGATAAAATTGTACCTTATTATTTCACCTGTCTTAGCATCTACAGTGACAGTTGTATTCTCAAAAACGTCGTTCTTTGTGTAGCTTAAGATCCATACAGAGTCTTTATTTGTAAATTCTCTGTATTGAATATTCTCACTGTCGTACTTTATGCCTCCTAATTTTTCCTTCACTATAGATATGGCTTCTTCTTTTGAAATAACAGGTGAATTTTCTGCTGCATAAACATTAAATATTCCTGTCAAAATTATGAATGCAAATACAAAAGCTATTAATTTTTTCATATAAAAACACCTCCACTATTTTCTCCTATTTAGATTTTGGTCTAAATAGGATGTTTTTATACACAATGGTGGAGGTAACTTTTATATATTTTTGTATTTTTTTGCAATTGTCATTCTCACTAAAGCACGCCTCAATGCTGCTTTAGCGAGAAGATACTCTTTCTGACTCTTCTTTTGCCTTAGCCTTTCTTCGGCTCTCTCTTTAGCTGCTTCAGCCCTTTTTATGTCTATCTCCTCAGGCCATTCTGCAGCATTAGCCAGTATTACGACATTGTCCTGCTTTACTTCCATAAAGCCATTTGAAATGCTGGCTTCTTTCCATTCGTTGTCGTTTTTTATTTTAAGCGTGCCAATTCCTAATGCGACAGTCATCGGAATGTGGCCTTTTTGAACTCCTACTTCACCAGCACTTGTAGTAACAATGATTTCCTCCACATCGCCATCGTAAAATTTGCGATATGGAGTCAATACTTCGAGGTGATACTTATTGTCCATGTTATGCACCTCACTTCATTTCTTCGGCCTTTTTGTACACTTCGTCAATGTTTCCTACCATGAAAAATGCTGCTTCAGGTATGTCGTCCATTTCACCGTTGACGATCTTCTTAAATCCTTCTATTGTCTCCTTCAATGGTACATATTTACCTGGTATGCCTGTAAATGTCTCGGCAACGAAGAAAGGCTGTGACAAAAATCTCTGTATCTTCCTTGCTCTGTACACTGTAAGCTTGTCTTCATCTGACAATTCATCCATGCCAAGTATTGCTATTATATCTTGAAGCTCTTTGTACTTCTGGAGTATTTCCTGAACACGCCTTGCAACAGTGTAATGTTCTTCACCAACTATATTTGGCTCTAATATTCTTGACGTGGAATCTAATGGATCAACGGCTGGATATATGCCCATCTCAACGATGCTTCTCGACAAAACCGTAGTCGCATCGAGATGAGTAAATGTAGTCGCAGGTGCAGGGTCTGTCAAATCGTCTGCAGGCACATAAACAGCCTGTACAGATGTTATTGATCCGCTTCTCGTGGAAGTTATCCTCTCTTGAAGTGCGCCCAACTCTGTTGCAAGTGTAGGCTGATAACCAACTGCAGACGGCATTCTGCCAAGAAGTGCGGATACTTCTGAACCTGCTTGAACAAACCTGAAAATATTGTCGATGAACAAAAGCACATCCTGATGCTTTTCATCCCTAAAGTATTCAGCCATTGTAAGACCTGTAAGAGCGACTCTCATTCTGGCTCCTGGTGGCTCATTCATCTGTCCAAAGACAAATGCAGTCTTGTCAATGACGCCAGATTCCTTCATTTCATGCCACAAATCATTGCCTTCACGTGTTCTTTCACCGACACCTGTAAAAATGGAATATCCGCCATGCTCCGTCGCTATATTTCTTATGAGCTCTTCGATTAAAACCGTCTTGCCAACACCAGCACCGCCAAACAAGCCTATCTTACCGCCTTTTGCATAAGGTGTAAGGAGATCTATGACTTTTATGCCGGTCTCCAAGATTTCTGTCACTGGACTTTGCTCTTCAAAGCTGGGGGCATCTCTGTGTATAGGCATGTACTTGTCTGCTTTTACTTCGCCAAGTTCGTCCATCGTCTTGCCTAACACATTAAACATCCTGCCAAGCGTTCCTTCGCCTACCGGTACGGAAATTGGCCCGCCTGTATCAAAACATTCCATCCCTCTCTTTAGTCCATCTGTAGATGACATTGCAACACACCTTACGGTGTTATCGCCTGTATGCTGAGATACTTCTACAATTATCTCATCACCTTTAAATGGGATTCTTATGGCATTGTTGATTGGCGGCAATTCTTCGTCGAAACGTATATCAACAACCGGTCCTATTACCTGTGTTATATAACCCTTATTCATATTAGCCTCCATTCAATTTAAAAATTTTTCAAAGCCTTTAAACGGATGAACCTCCGATTATCTCCGAAAGCTCCTGCGTTATAGAAGCCTGCCTCAATCTATTGTACTCTAATGTGTACTTCGCAATCATCTTGTCAGCATTTGATGTAGCTCCATCCATCGCAACCATCCGTGAAAAATGTTCAGATGCAAAAGCATTTACCAAAAAGCTGTACACCAAGCCTTTGATGTACTCAGGAACCAAAAGGTTAAAAACTTTTGTAGGCGATGGATCGTATATCATATCGCTTAAAATTTTGACATCTTTATCGCTGTTAAAATTCTTTATATCTAAAGGCAAGATTTTTACCGTTTTTACAATCTGCCTTAATCCCGCCATCTCAGTGTAAACAGCGTAAATATCGTCTATTATTCCTCTGTCGTATATATCAACTAATAAATCAGATATTTCACCTGCTGCTGATGTGGTAGGATTTTGAGCTGTGTATAAAAATTCCACATCCACATTGTAGCCTTTCTCAAGAAAATAACTGCGACCCACTTCACCAATTACCATTAAATTTTGCGTATCACCATCTATGACTTCTTCTGCTTTTTTTATGACATTGTGATTGTATCCACCGCATAAGCCTTTGTCACCAGTTATGACGATGACTGCCTTTTTCCTTGTTCCTTTTGCTTCATGCTGTCTTTCAAAATAATGTGAAGTTGCTTCACCGCTATGAATGAGTATATCTTCCATAGTTGATTGTATCTTTTCATAGTACGGTCTTACATTGTCCAGCATTGCTTTTGCTTTTCTAAACTTTGCGGCTGATATGAGATTCATAGCTCTTGTTATTTTGCGGGTCTCTTTTACACTTTTTATCCTAAGCTGAATGTCTCGCTTTCCCATTATGCATCACCTTTCGATGCGTATTTGCTCTTGTACTCCTCAATAGCCGCCTTCAACTTTTCAATAGTATCATCTTCTAATTTTCCTGTCTCCCGTATAGTTTTCTTTATATCTGGATGATTTATGTCAATAAACTCCAACAAGTCTTTTATAAACTTCTTAACATCTTGAAGCTCTACATCCATAAGGTATTTATTCATTACTGTGTATATCATTATAACCTGATCTTCCATTGAAATAGGCTGATACCTTGGCTGCTTTGTTATCTCAACAATTCTTTCACCTTGTCTTAGCAAATCAAGAGTAGATTTATCAAGATCAGATCCGAACTGTGCAAAAACCTCTAACTCCCTGTACTGCGACAATTCCAATCTCATTCTTCCAGATACTTTTTTCATGGCTTTTTTCTGAGCAGCACCACCCACGCGGGATACTGAAAGTCCCACATTTATAGCAGGCCTTATACCTGAATAGAAAAGCTCCGACTCCAGATAAATCTGACCATCTGTTATTGATATGACGTTTGTAGGGATGTATGCTGAAATATCGCCTGCAAGGGTTTCTATTATCGGCAATGCCGTAATCGAGCCACCACCCATATCGTCGGATAGCTTAGCCGAACGCTCCAAAAGCCTTGAATGGAGGTAGAATACATCTCCAGGATATGCCTCTCTTCCTGGTGGTCTTCTCAAAAGAAGCGAAATCGTCCTATATGCCACAGCATGTTTTGAAAGGTCATCGTAGACTATAAGGACGTCTTTCTTGTCATACATAAAGTGCTCTGCCATAGCACAACCTGCATATGGTGCCAAATATTGAAGCGCTGCTGAATCACTGGCAGTTGACGCCACTACTGTGGTGTATGACATAGCTCCAAACTTTTCTAATGTATTTACAAGTCCAGCAATAGTGGAAGCTTTTTGACCAATTGCGACGTATATACAGTAGACATCTTTATCCTTTTGATTTATTATAGTATCTACTGCTATAGCAGTCTTTCCTGTCTGTCTATCTCCTATTATAAGTTCCCTCTGCCCTCTACCTATAGGAATCATGGCATCAATTGCCAAGATGCCTGTCTGCAACGGCGTATCGACAGACTTTCTCTTTATTATAGGTGGCGCTGGATACTCCACAGGCCTTGTACCATCGCTTTTTACAGGACCTTTCCCATCCAAAGGCTGTCCTAATGGATTTACAACTCTGCCTAAAAGGCCGTATCCAACAGGCACTTCCACAACTTTTCCTGTTCTTTTTACCATTGTGCCTTCTTTTATGGACTCAGGTTCCCCTAAGACAATTACGCCTACGCTATCTTCTTCAAGGTTCATAACCATGCCGTATACGCCACTCTCAAACTCTACCATTTCACCGTATATGGCTTCGTCAAGACCGTATATTTTCGCTATACCATCTCCGGCCGTTATAACGCGTCCTACATCTTCTGTTTTAATGGCAAAATCAAAATTCTTTATTTTGTCTTCAAGAATTGATGTGATTTCTTCAGGTTTTATATCCATATATTCACCTTCTATTTTTAAAAGTCTTTTCAGCTTGCACTTACTAGATTTTTAAGCATAGTTTCAAGTTTTCCTTTTATAGAGCCATCAATGACTTTATTACCTATTAAAATCTTCAATCCACCAAGTATAGACTCATCAACTGTAGGATTCAAATTGACTGTTTTTTTGAAACTCGACTCCAATCTGCTCTTAATATCGTCAAGCATCTTTGAGTCAAGCGGGTGTGCAGAAATTAATGTGGCATTTATGATACCTTTGTAATCTAAATACAATTTCTCATATTCATTAAAAATCTCCTGAAAGATGTGTTCCCTGTGTTTTGATATGATAAGCTTTATAAAATTTATGACTTCTTTATCATAACCATTTAAGATGTCATCTATCAAGCTCATCTTTTGCTTGATGTAGATGCCTCTCGTTGTAATAATTTTGTATATTTGTCTATTTTTTAACATTTCAGATATGCTTTTAAGCTCACTGTAGTATTTTTCTATGCTGTCATTTTCTATGGCTGCGTTAAAAAGAGCACGTGCATATTTTTTTGCTATTACTTGTTCCAAGATGCACCTGCCTCCTTAACCACCTCGTTGATGATCTTATCATCATCGATGTTGATATTACCAATAGCCTTTGATGCAGCTTCTATTATAAGGTGCGACAAGCTAACCCTAAGATCGTGCATAGCTTTTATCTTCTCAGTTTCAGCTTCTTCTTTTGCCCTTTCTATTATGGCTTTTGCTTCTATGTTAGCCTCTTCTATAATCTTTTCTGCCTTTTCTTTTGCATACTTTTCTGCTCTGTCGATGATGGCCTTTCCTTCATCATCTGCTTTTTTTAATATTTCTTCGTATTGTGCTTTTAATTCATTAGCTTCATGAACCTTTCTATCTGCTTCGTCCAGAGAATTCTTTATCCTCTGTGACCTTTCTTCCATGAATTGTGTAACTGGTTTAAACAAAAACTTTCTCAATATCAAGTACAAGACGACAAGATTTATGATGGTGAAAATAAAAGTATACGGATTTATAAGGCTCAATTTATTACCTTCTTTCGTATCATTATGGTTTCATGAAGAATATTATCAAAAAGGCAACTAAAAGACCATAAATAGCTGTTGCTTCAGACAAAGCACCTCCAAGGAGTAAAAACTGCATTACACTGCCTCTTGATTCTGGCTGTCTTGATACAGCTTCAACCGCCTTTCCTGTAGCAATACCTATACCTATTCCTGCACCAATACCTGAAATCGCAGCTATTCCTGCTCCTATAGCCAATAAATTCATTTTCATCTCTCCTTTAAATTAATTTTAATTATATTTTTTGCTAAGATATTTCAATTATCAGCTAAATCACTTTAAATTAAATTATATTACTATTCAACTGCTTCTTCAATATAAAGCATCGTCAAAAATACAAACACCACCATCTGCAATGCACCATCGAATAAGTCAAAGTATATGCTGAATATGGCTGGTACGACTATTGGTACTACTTTGCTTATTAAGCCCATGATTATAAAAGCTGCTATGATGTTGCCAAATAACCTGGCTGCAAGTGACAGTGGTCTTGTAAACATATCAAGAATTTTCATAGGGAAAAAGAATGGCATCGGTTCAAAAAATGATTTTGCATAGCCTTTCAATCCTTTGGCCTTAATCGACGCGATTATGACGACTATGATAGACATGATTGCCAAAGCTGAGGTTGCGCTTAAGTCTTTCGTAGGAGGTGTCAAACCAAATAAATCGATAGTGTTTGCAAGTATCAGATACAAGGCAACAGTCCCTAAGTACGGCGCAAATGATGCCCAGTGCTCTCCTAATGCATCTTTTGTGAAAGAGTTTAATGCATCTATGATGGTCTCGACAAAATTCTGCACGCCAGTAGGAACTTGATTCCAACCTCTTGTGACGATGAGAGAAGCTATCGTCAATATGGCCATTATTATCCACGTAACTACGACTGTAGTTGTAACAGGTATGCCTCCAAGTATGGGGATCGTAAACACTACCGATTGTCCTATTTCCACTTATATCACCCCTTTCGCTCATTGATAAATACAATTATAATACTTCACGATGTAAATTTCAAATCCTATTTTCATGCAATAATTTAAAATGAATTTTTTCTCTTTATCATTATTCGCCTATTTACTTATATATGCTTAATCAAAACAAAAATTCTGCCTTTCTCGTCTCAATCATTATATCGTCAATCATTTTATATACTTTAATATTTATTGTTATTAAAAACAATAATTTTATTAAAAATTTTACTCAATTATCGTTCCATTGGCTTCAACAATTGAATCTAAGTAGGTGTAGACATCATCTACACCTGTCTTTTTTAGTGAAGAAAATGGTATGATCTTCTCCTTATCAACCGAAAGCGTATCAGATATGACTTTCAAAGACATCTGCATCTCATATCTTTTCAACTTGTCTGACTTTGTAGCAACTACTTGAAAATTTATATTTCTATTTTTTAAGTAGTTAACCATTAAAACATCGTCGTCTGTAGGTTTATGCCTTATATCAACCAACATTATAGCACCTACCAAACATGCTGATGTGTTTAAGTAGGTTTCAATATTTTTAGACCACTGTTTTTTCATCTCTTTCGATACTTCTGCATAGCCATAACCCGGAAGATCAACTAAGTAGAAAGAATTGTTCACAAGATAGAAATTAATACCTTGTGTCTTTCCAGGTTTCTGGCTTACCCTTGCAAAATTGTTTCTGTTTACTATTGCATTTATAAAAGACGACTTTCCTACGTTGGACCTACCTATTACTGCAATTTGCTTAAGTCCATCATTCGGATACTGTGTCTTGTTGTATGCTGAAATCTTAAGTTCGATAGACTTTACCTTCATATTTGTTCATCACCTACTAACGACAATTTTAAGACCTCGTCTATGTTTGATACAAACTTAAATTCCATTTTCTTCTTGACGCTTTGCGGTATCTCATCTAAATCTCTTTTGTTGTCTTCTGGCGCAATTACTTTAAAAATGCCTGCCCTATGCGCCGCCAACACTTTTTCTTTTAAGCCACCTATCGGCAAAACCTTACCAGTAAGAGTTATCTCACCTGTCATGGCAATATCGCCTTTTACAGGAACTTTCTTTATTGCAGATACCATAGCAGTTACCATTGTTACGCCTGCTGATGGACCATCTTTTGGTATCGCACCTTCAGGCACATGTATGTGAATGTCTAAATTTTTGTAAAAATCGTTATCTATACCCAAAGCATCTGCATTTGATCTTATGTAGCTAAAACCTGCTTGCGCTGATTCTTTCATCACGTCTCCCAACTGACCTGTCAGTGTAAGTTTCCCGCTTCCAGGCATCGTGGTCGCTTCAACTGTAAGCGTGTCACCGCCAACTCTCGTCCACGCAAGTCCTGTCACCATGCCTACTTTATCTTTTAGATTGGCCTTGTCTACCCTGTATATTGGCTTTCCAAGGTATTTTTGCAGATTTTTCTTTCCTACTTTTATAGACTTTTCTTTATTTTCTACTATAGCTTTTATGGATTTTCGCACGACCTTTGCAATGTTTTGCTCAAGCGACCTTACGCCAGCTTCTCTGGTGTACTCAGATATTATGCCTACGATCGCCGAATCTTGTATCTTTATGATATCTTCATTAGCACCATGCTCTTTTAGAATTTTTGGAATCAAATACTCTTTAGCTATATTCAACTTTTCTTCTTCAGTATATCCAGAAATGTATATGACTTCCATTCTATCTAAAAGTGGAGCCGGTATCGTATCAAGTGTATTTGCTGTAGTCACAAATAACACTTTCGACAAATCGAATGGCAAATCTATGTAATGATCTCTGTACGTGGAATTCTGCTCTGGATCCAAAACTTCCAGCATGGCCGATGCCGGATCACCTCTAAAATCAGAGCTCATTTTATCGATCTCATCAAGAAGAAACACTGGATTCTTTGAACCGGCGATTTTCAAAGAATTTATTATGCCGCCTGGTATAGCGCCGACGTACGTCCTTCTATGCCCTCTTATCTCGGCTTCATCTCTCACGCCGCCTAGAGACAACCTTACAAATTTTCTGTTCATGGCTCTTGCAATTGACTTTCCTAAAGAAGTCTTACCTACTCCTGGAGGCCCTACAAGGCACAAAATAGGGCTTTTCATCTTCTCGTGGAAACTTCTCACTGCCAAAAACTCTAAAATCCTCTCTTTGACTTTTTTCAATCCATAGTGGTCTTCATTTAATATTTTCTCAGCTCTTTTTATATCAAGCACATCTTTCGTTTCTTCATTCCACGGCAGGTCCAAAAGCCAATCGATGTACGTCCTTATGACAGAAGCCTCTTGATAGCCTGGTCCCATCCTGCTTAACCTTTTTAATTCTTCTCTTGCTTTTTCTTTTACATAATCAGGCAAATCCTTTGATTCGATTTTTTCTTCATACTCGTCTATTTCTTGATCAATCTCGTCAGCTTCGCCGAGTTCTGCTCTTATTGCCTTTAATTGCTCTCTTAAATAGTACTCTCTTTGGCTTTTGTCTATCTGCTTGTGAACCATCATGTTGATCTTTTTCTCAATTTCCAGTATATCAAGCTCTTTTAAGATAAATCCTAATAATTTTTCCAATCTTTCTCTTGGATCAAAGCACTCCAAAAGCTCTTGATTCTTGTCTTGACTTAAGCTTAAATGTTCTGCTATTACATCAGCTAACCGCCCAGGTTCTTCGATCGTCACGACATTATAAATGCTATCCAACGGTATTTTTGATGAAATGCTTATATACTCTTCAAAAGCCGATGTTACACTTCTCATCAACGCTTCTAATTCGCTGTCTTTCTCTACCTCTGAATCTATCTTCTCTAAAACTTCCACTTCATAAAAACTTTCGTCGCTAATAAGATTTTTTAATTCTGCTCTGGAGATGCCTTCCACCAGAACTCTTACGACTTCTCCTGGAAGTCTAAGCATCTGTTTTACTTTTGTTATTGTGCCTACTCTATATATATCATCTATTGAAGGTTCGTCTATATCAGCTTGTTTTTGCGTAACCAAAAAGACAAGTTGATTTCTAAGCATTGCTTCTTCAATAGCTTTAACGGATTTTCCCCTTCCTACATCAAAGTGCATGACCATGTACGGGAACACTGTTATGCCTCTTAATGGAACCATCGGTAATATGTATTTCTTGTCCATAAAGTCACCTCTTTTGCCTATTTGCCCTATGATAAATATATTATACATTAAAACATCCTAATCTCAAAAGCTATGAAATCACACTTTTCAAATCATCTGCAGTTATTTCATCTCTCCCATGCTTTAGCGCTTTAATAGCCAGATGCTGAAGCATACCTATAGCATCTTCTCCATTTTTTGCAGCATCAGCAATTTTTATACACACTTCATCATCTACATAAAACATTCCCTTGTTGGCAGCATTTTTGATTATATCTGCCAATACTCTTTTATCGTATTCCTTAAATTGAATGATTTCGCATAAATCTAACAATTCATCTGGTAAAAGTGCAAAATCATCTACATTAACAGCAAGACAAAAATCTGCCGGAAGTCCCTCTTCTAAAAAACGTTTCACATGATCTGGAGCATTTAAAATCAAGCTGTCTTCATAGTACACTTTTTTCGATTTCATCGCATCTAAAAGTTTCAAAATGTTATCCGACGTCAAATTTTCTAAACTATCAATGTAGAGAATCCCCTTATTTGCCCTTGTGACAAGCCCCATCTTTATCTTTTTTACTTTATAAAAACCAAAATCAGTTTCATATGCGTATCCAAACAATGAATTGCCAATAAAGATATCGCTGTTTTTTCTATCAGGATAGTATTCTACAAACTCTCCACTTTTAAAGAAGCTTTCTTCACTACTTTTAATCTCCTTAAAGCACGTTCTTAAAATATCTTTTTTCCACGAACCGCCTGGACCAGTTAACACCATGCTTTTAGGATTTTGGCTACGCAAATTATTTAATATTTTTAGTACAGCTTCATCTTGTCCTAAAATATCATCAACCTTTTGCACCCGGCATTTTTCTTTAAGAGGTTCATCAAGATGCATTTGAATGAATTTTTGCCTCTCTTCATATGGCATCGCAGTATTTTGTGTCATAAAAAACCTCCTTCTACATCTGATATTATGTGATAGAAGGAGGTTTTTATATACTTACTAACTACGATACAGACTCAGATTTCTTGACTCTCTTTTTTGTCTTTTGGGACTCTGAGTAAACAATCGTAGGTGGAGCATTGTTTAAGACTGTTTCTTCCGTTATGATGCACTTCTCGATATTATCGCTGGATGGTATCTCATACATCACATCAAGCATAAGCTCTTCAAGTATTGATCTTAATCCTCTCGCACCAGTCTTCCTGTCTATTGCCTTTTGAGCAATAACGCTTAAGGCTTTTTTGTCAAATTCAAGTTTCACGCCATCTAGCTCAAACAGCTTTTCATACTGTTTTGTAAGTGCATTTTTAGGCTCTGTCAGTATTCGTATCAAAGCATCTTTATCAAGAGAATCAAGTGTCACAACAATCGGAAGCCTTCCAATAAACTCTGGAATAAGGCCAAATTTCAAGAGATCTTCAGGCATGATATTCTTTAAGATTTCGCCTATCTTCTTCTCCTGTTTACTTTGAATCTCTGATCCAAAACCTAATGACTTTTTGCCTATCCTGGATTCTATTATCTTTTCAATGCCATCAAATGCACCGCCAACGATGAACAAGATGTTCGTAGTATCGATCTGTATGAATTCTTGATGAGGGTGTTTTCGTCCACCTTGAGGTGGAACATTTGCCACAGTACCTTCCAAAATCTTTAAAAGTGCTTGCTGTACACCTTCGCCAGAGACATCCCTCGTAATCGACGGATTCTCTGATTTTCTGGCTATCTTATCAACCTCATCAATGTATACAATGCCTTTTTCTGCCTTTTCTATGTCATAATCTGCCGCCTGTATAAGCTTAAGAAGGATGTTCTCCACATCTTCGCCTACATAACCCGCTTCCGTAAGTGATGTAGCATCTGCTATTGCAAACGGCACATTAAGCATCCTTGCTAATGTCTGCGCAAGAAGCGTCTTACCAGAACCAGTAGGACCTAACATTAGGATATTGCTTTTTTGAAGCTCTACATCGTCAGATTTTACTCTGCTATTGATTCTCTTGTAATGATTGTAAACCGCTACTGCTAACGCTTTTTTTGCCTTGTCTTGACCTATTACATATTGGTCAAGAAACTCTTTTATCTCCTTTGGCTTCGGAAGTTCACCTATCTCTACATCGATGTTTTCTTCAAATTCTTCATCGATGATTTCTTGGCACAGCTCTATACATTCGTCACAGATATATACGCCTGGACCGGCAACTAATCTTTTTACCTGATCCTGTGACTTCCCGCAAAAAGAGCACTTCAACTGTTTTTGATTATCATATTTAGCCATTTTTTCACCTCTTCCGGGGCCTATTTTCTCTTAACTAATATCTCATCAATGAGCCCATAAGCTTTTGCTTCTTCTGGGTCCATGAAAAAGTCCCTTTCTGTATCTCTTTCAATTTTTTCTAATGGTTGTCCAGTCCTCTCAGACAATATCTTATTTAGTTTTTGCTTCATTTTTATGATTCTCTCAGCGTGAATCTTTATGTCTGTAGCTTGACCCTGCGTGCCGCCTAATGGCTGATGTATCATTATCTCGCTGTTTGGAAGCGAAAATCTCTTGCCTTTTGCACCTGCAGCAAGCAAGAATGCACCTGCCGATGCTGCCATGCCAACGCACATCGTGACAACATCAGGTTTTATATACTGCATAGTATCGTATATGGCAAACGCAGATGTTATGGAACCACCAGGGCTATTTATATAAAGCCAAATATCCTTATCAGGATCTTCTCCCTCTAAAAACAAAAGCTGAGCAACGACGAGGCTTGCAGTTACGTCGTTTATCTCTTCTCCTAAGAAGACTATCCTGTCTTTTAAAAGCCTTGAGTATATGTCGTAAGAGCGCTCTCCTCTATTTGTTTGCTCTACAACTATAGGCACTAAGCTCATAATATCACTCCTCTTTATCTATAATTTTACTATTCTCAAAAATAAAGTCAATCGTCTTAAAGTAGACTATATCGTCTTTTATATTGTTTATCTGCGACTCAGTCAGCTCTTTCTTCAAATCTTCTAATTTTACATTGTAATTTGTTGCCATTTCACTAAGTCTTTTATCTACTTCTTCATCTGTTGCAGTTATATTCTCTATTTTCCCTATCTTATCGATGACTAACTGTGTCTTAACTCTCAAAGCCGCATCATCGTGCATTTCTTTCCTCAAGTCTTCTTTTGTCTTTCCTGTTATCTCTAAGTATTTATCAAGATCCAATCCTTGATATCTAAGATTGTAATCAAGGTCTCTTAAAGATATATCAATTTGTCTATCTACCATTATTTCTGGTATGTCGACTTTAGAATTTTCCACAACTGCCTTTACTGCATTTTCTTTCATTTCCTCTTTAGCGCTTAAATCATACTGTTCTTGCAATTCTCTCTTTATGTCTTCTTTCAATTCATCTAAAGTATCAAACTCGCTTACGTCTTTTGCAAAATCGTCATTTAACTCTGGCAATTCTTTGTGCTTTATTGAAAATATTTTTACTTTAAATACTACATCTTTTCCTTTTAACTCTTCAGCTCTGTAATCTTCAGGGAATTTTACATTTACGTCAAACTCCTCATTGACGTTGTGTCCAACTATTTGCTCTTCAAATCCAGGAATAAATGTCTTAGAGCCTAACTCCAATGAATAATTGTCACTTTTGCCTCCTTCAAATGGCACACCATCTAAAAATCCTTCAAAGCTTATGTCAACTATATCACCCATCTGAGCTGCTCTGTCTTCCACTGGTACTACTCTCGCATTCCTCTCTCTCATCTGTTCAAGTCTATTATCAATATCTTCGTCTTTAACATTATACTCTACTTTTTTAACTTCTATACCCTTGTATTGTCCAAGCTCTACATCAGGCAATACTGGCACTACTGCCTCTATGATTAAATCTTGGCCTTTTCCAATCTGTAAAATGTCAATTGTTGGGTTGTCTATAGGTTCCAGTTTTAAAGAGTCAATAGCTTCTTGATATGCATCTGGAAATACGTGCTCTATAGCGTCTTCATAAAGCACACCTTCACCGTAGTACTTCTCTACGATAATCCTCGGAGCCTTTCCGCGCCTAAAACCTGGTATGTTAAATCTACCTACATTTTTTTTGTATGAAAAGTTTAATCCTTCTTCAAATTTTTCCTTTGGAATATTTAACTCGATTGTTGCAACACTGTTCTCTATTTTTTTAAGATTACTGCTCATTAAGTAAATCCTCCTATTCATTTGTTTGCGTTAATAACTTCTATTTATTATATCATAAAAATTATTTTAAGCAAATGTCTATACTTTATTTTATCATTTTCTAACATAAATGAAACTATTTTTACGCGTCTTTAAAGCGCAATTCTTTTGTCATCATATCATATCCGACAACGCTATTTTCAAATACATCCTTAGCATACTTTAGATATTTGTCTGGATTTTTTAATGATGGACTAAAATGAGTCAGCCAAAGCTCTTTCACGTTGGCTTCTTTTGCCGCTAAAGCTGTCTCTGAAAACGTGGAATGGTACTTTTTTATCGCTTTTTCTTCATCTAACGGATCGCCGTACATCCCTTCCCCAATGAAAAGATCGCTATTCTCAGCAAGTTTTATAAGGTCTTTTGTAGGACGAGTATCAGTAGAATAACTTACCTTTAAGCCTTTTCTGTCTTCACCTAACACCATTTGAGGCGTGAAGATTACACTGCCGTCTTTTATAATGCTTTCGCCGTGTTGAAGTCTATGCCAATACTCTAATGGTATGTTTAATTCCTTTGCTTTTTTCGCATCAAATTTTGGAAGCCTTTTAACTTCGAAGCTGTAAGCAAGGCACAACGATGTATGTTGAACTGCGACATTCTTTACTGTTATTTCTCCGACATTTAAGGAATCTCCATCTTTTAATTCAGTATATTCAATTTCAAACGGTATCTCCACAAAAAGAACATTTAAAAGATTTTTCAATACGTCTATTCCCTCAGGGCCCATTAAATTAAGCTTATTTTTCCGTTCTTGGTTTATCATCTGATATATTATGCCAGGAAGCCCCATAATATGGTCTGCATGGTAATGCGTGAAAAATATCGTATCTATATTTAAAAAGCCCCACCCTAATTTTTGAAGTGGAACTTGCGTGCCTTCACCGCAGTCCACCAATATAGAAACACCGCCATACCTCAATATGAGTGAAGATAGATTTCTGCCAGGTACAGGCATCATACCTCCTGTACCCAATAAGCATACGTCAAACATATAAAGTCCTCCGAATCGTCAAAAGTCAATCATTGTAAAGGCTTCTTAAGAGCTTTATTTCCTCTCCGTAGCCTTCAAGGTCATTAGGCGTCTCCAATATGAATGGCAGGTGTTTTAAGCTCGGATGATTTATGACTCTTGCTATAGCATCTATTCCTATATAACCTTTGCCGATCTTCTCATGCCTGTCTTTATGACTACCAATCGGATTTTTGCTGTCATTTAAGTGTATAGCAAAAAGTTTATCTAACCCTATGATCTTGTCAAATTCCTCTAATACGCCGTCAAGATTATTTACTATATCATAACCTGCATCATAAACATGGCATGTATCAAAGCACACACCCATTTTCTCTTGCAATTCTACTCTATCTAAAATCTGTTTTAATTCTTGAAATGTCTTTCCTATTTCTGAGCCTTTTCCTGCCATAGTCTCTAAAAGCACGATTGTAGACTGATTTGGCTTTAATATTTGATTTAACATATTTACCGTATACTCTATCCCTGCATCAACGCCTTGCTTCACATGGCTCCCCGGATGAAAATCGTAAAGATTGCCTGGAAGATATTCCATCCGCATAAGATCGTCTGCCATGACTTCTTTAGCAAACTCTCTCGTCCTATCGTCAGGTGATGACGGATTTAGAGTATATGGTGCATGCGCGACAACTTTAGAAAAATTATTTTTATTCGCAATTTCTACAAATGAATTGCAGTCATTTTCATCTATATCCTTTGCCTTGCTTCCCCTTGGGTTTCTCGTAAAAAATTGCAGCGTATTGGCATCAAGCTTTAACGCTTCTTCCGCCATAGCCTTATATCCATTTGAAACCGATAAGTGACATCCTATATATAACATAAATTTCCTCCTAAAACACATTCAAAAGACAGAAGTCTTTTTCTTCATTATAATATATGACTGCAATTTCTCCAAATAAAAAAACTCTAAAATAACTGTATTTACAGCAAGCCAGTGTTAAAATCTATATCTTAAAAAACTTTCTACAAAGTAATCAATAACTTTTAATTTTCCTTTGACTTGTAGCTTTATACCGGTTTTCTTACACAAATCGTCTAATAAATTGAATACATAGTCATCTCTTACAACGATAGTATCAGGTTTACCATAATTTAAAATATAATTAACCGTCATACTAAATATGCTTTCTATTTCGTTATCGTCTGGGAAAATAAAATCCTGATCTACTATAAGTCCTGATGTGCTTTCTGCCAAAATACATAATCTTTCCATGACAGGAACATCGTATTTTTCATCTCTTATAGCACCAGTCAAATAAGCTATGTCAATTTCTATTTTGCTTTTATTGGCTTCTTGTCTATTAATCCTTTCTACAAGCAATTCATCCTGTAAAACAAGCTGTGGATAGTCAGGCTCAGGTAAAAGAATTGGTGCTTCTTGATTAGTCCACAAGTTTTTCGCTTTATTGTACATGCGAAATAGAGTATTGCCTTTTTCAAAATTGATTTTCACATTTCCATCAACATAATCTTTAAGCGCTTCAAATAAATGCTTAAATATTTCCGTTTCCAACAATACTTCTTCTTTATCTAATAAATATGGTACATAACCTTTTTTAAACGAATGAAAATAAATCCAGTTGTTTTTGCCGCGAAATTTAAGCTCCAAATCTTTTACAAGCTTTAACTCTTCCTTTGTCAATTCTTCCCTATTCCCAAAGTGGCACATAAGCACATTATCGTCTTGAAACCTTATTTTTTGTATATTAGGCACATCATCTCTTTTAGCCATCGTGTAAAAATTGTTCATTGCATCAAATCCCACATAAGTGCCAATACCGAAAAATTCTCCAGCTTTGCCCATTATACTGCAATAGACAGGTTCATCCGCACCAGGCAGTAATATTGTTATTATATCCATATCATATAAATGTTCCCATGGCTTTAACTCTTTTATTTTGATCGCAATATCGTACAACTCTTTCCATTCATCTAAAGTAGCTTCATTTCTCATTATTCTTAAACCTCCATAGTTTTTAATCAAATTCTATTTTGTATTTTTTTAATAATTCCTTAACCTTATTTATTCCTGCATCAGTAATTGCAACAGATTTTGATCTGTGTCCACCGCTAATTAAGTCATCATCAGCAAGCTCATCCAATATGCCAAAGTCATATCCTTTCCAGCTTCTTCGATATTTCATATCTAATAATTCCTCTTCCCACGATGTTAAATACAGTAAAATCAATGTCAACTCTTTTACTTTCTCACGTAAATCACTGTTCATAAAATCAAATCTCCTTTTATTAATTTTCCGACTTTTTTAATTCTTTTTCTTTCTCAACCAACAATCGTTCATACACATCAATCTTATAGTTTAAACGCTCTAAAGTTTTACTCATGTCTTCTATTTTTTTTATTAGATGATTGCGTTGTTCAATTAAGAGTTCTTTTCTAGCCTCAATAGTTTCGTCACCTTTTTCCACCAGCGAAACATATTCAATTAATACTTCAATTGAAAGACCTGCATTCCTCATACATTTGATAAATTCAACCCACTTACAGTCTTCTTCCGTATAATCCCTGTTTCCACTTTTATTGCGGTTCACAGGAGGAATCAATCCAATCCGTTCATAATAGCGAAGTGTATCTTGTGATATATCGTATTTTTCACTTACTTCTGCAATCGTCATAAATTTTTACCTCCTAATAACCAACATTATATCATATTATAATGTTTAAAGTCAGTCTGTAATGCAAAAAAGCTGAATGATAATTAATCAGTCATTCAGCTTTTTCATTTTTTCCTTGTATGATTTTGCATCGAAACAAACTTCCTCCAACCGTTCTTCTCGGCAGCAAGCTACATATTGTAAAACTGGTAGCCGTACATTGCTGAAGCGCCAAGAGCTCTCACTTTTCCTGCCTTGACAAGACTGTCAAATGCCTCCATTGTTTCTGATTAGGACAAGTATATTCAATATCATACTAAGGATAAACATTCGCTCTGATGACATAAAATTCATTCATCACAAGCATTCCATCAAAATTTCATAAATTTCATCCCGACTCAGTTCACGTGGATTGCATTTTATAATATTGCAAGTATCGGCTACTTTGCGCAGCACATCCGGTGTAATCTCCACTTTAGATTTCAATTGCCCCATTTTTGTTGGCAATCCGCACTCCCTGATAAAGTCGGCCAAAGCGTCAATACCTGCCTTAGCATTATCAACATTAAACACGATCTTTGCAAACCGGGTAAATTTTTCCTCCGCATCTTTCACGATATGGCGATAGTAGGCAGGGTGAATAACAGCCAGCCCTTGACCATGGTTACAATCGGTAAAAGCTCCAAGCTGATGTTCAATCTGATGAACCTGAAAATCTGTAAGACGGCCCACCTTGAGAATACCGTTTTCCGCCATAGCAGAATCCCACATCAGATTGCCACGTGCTTGCATATCATTGATGTCTATAAGCAGACGACGCATATTGATTACCGTATTCCGCATAATCGCCAATGCCACATCGTCGGACACATTGTCCCTGTCAGAGCGTCCAAAGTAGGTTTCCATGGCATGGCTCAGCGTATCAAAAGCGCCAGAAAACACCTGCATAGTTGGCACGGACTTGGTATATTCCGGGTCGAGGATTGCAAAGCGTGGTGGAGCAGAAAACAGTCCTGTTTTGATTTTCTTTTCTTGGTTGGTAATTACTGCACCGCCATTCATTTCTGCACCGGTACCGGAGACAGTAACAATCGCTCCCATAGGAATCGGCTGAACGGAGGGAAGCTGGTGTCGCTCTATCTCCATTTCCCATAAGTCATCGTCTATCATTGCCTGTGCTGCGATAATCTTACAGCAGTCAATGACCGAGCCACCTCCAACAGCCAGAATGAAATCAATCTTTTCTTTTTTTGCCAGTGCAGCACCCTCCTGCACCTTCGTGTAAGTTGGATTCGGCATGATGCCGGAGAATTCTGTCACAGTTTTTCCAGCATCTTTCAGAATGCCTGTCAGTTCTTCATAAATGCCGTTTTTCTTAATAGAACCGCCACCATAGGCAAGCATGACATTTCTTCCGTAAGCTGAAAGTGCCTTTGCCAGATATTCTTTTGCAGCACCTTTGCCAAAATAAACCTTTGTTGCATACTCAAAAACAAAATTTTCCATCGATAATAACCTCCATCATTTAATCTTCCTATTAAATGCTAAACTCACTTTTGTCCATTTATATATTCTTACATCGCGATCACATTCATTTCTCTTTTAAATTTTTTCATCGAATAAAATTGGTAGCAATCCGCTGCTCTTTTTCTGGCAATCCAAACTTTTCTTTCCCTAATGCAATGCTCTTGATTAAAAAAGCCATATTTTTTCCTAGTGTGCGCATTGTTTGTAGTCCTTCTTCGTCTTTTCGAACATCATCTGGCGTATATCCATGAACACTGTTCCAATATTGACTTGAAACAATTGGCATGCCTGAAATTGTAAAATATTTATTGATTTCATCAAAAGTTGCTGAGCATCCACCTCTCCTTGCCGATACAACCGCTGCTCCTACTTTCATGGTTTTATCAAACGGCACACTATAAAAAAGACGGTCTAAAAAAGATATAAGTGTTCCATTTGCCGAGGCATAATATACAGGCGATCCAATTACAATGCCATCCGCTTGCTCAAACTTAGGCGCTGTTTCATTTACAATATCATTAAAAACGCATTTGCCTACAGTTTTGCATCTGCGGCATCCGATACATCCTCTGATGTCCTTATTCCCCACATGGACAATTTCTGTTTCAATTCCTTGCTCTGTCAAAGTTTTTGCTACTTCACTCAAAGCCGTATATGTACATCCTTTATTGTTTGGACTTCCATTAATTAATAATACTTTCACATTATTTCCTCCTAATCTCAACTAATCTTTTTTGCTATATCCTTTGTGTTTCCCGTGCATGAAAAATAAGCGATCAATATCTTTTTTTTCTTTATAAGTCTTTATTGATTTATAAAATAAGAAACTTTATGATTTATTGTCAATATTTCTAGTTTCGTTTTATAATTACTCCATTTTTATTTATCAAATACTACTGTAAGAAAGCGATATATGGCGAGAACCCATCCCCCACGATATCCAAAACCATGTGGCCCTTTTCCCAGCGCATGGGGTTTTATTGTAACGCCCACTTTCTTAAGAAGTAATCAGTCTTGTAAATGAGAGTGAGGCTAACATCCAAGTATCGTTTTGTTTCACATACACTTCTGTAACAACAAAAGGATTGATAACCTCATTACCGCCAACGACGGCTACTAAACGAATTTTACTCAAAAGGATCGCTGTTGTCTCTCCAATAAACGGTACTGATACTTCTTGAATGTCCACATCTTTGTAATGAATTCTGCCGCTTCGAATGACATCGAGTTCCTCTTCCTTGGACATGGTTGCGCCCATATGAACAAAGACAGCTTTTTCATGGAAGAGGGAGTTCAAGGAATCTACTTTACATTCTGACATCCAGTGCCATTTTTCATTAGAAAGAGAAATTAATTCTTGTTCAAATTTTTCGTTGTTCATAACTATCTATCTCCTTTGCAAATTATTATATTGATGAAATTTAACGCGTAAAAGTAACTCAAAATCAAGGGATTGTATGTATATTCGATGATGTGCATGGATATAGATACCATCCCAATCTTTTCATAAGCGTATACTCCTTATTCTGTCATATGTTTTTCCCAAAATTTTATAGCATCATTTATCCAACCTTCTGCGACTGTTCCTTCCCCAAGCCCAAATCCATGTGAAAGTCCTTGAAAGACCTCTATTTCCGCATCGGTTCCATTTGCCTTAATCCTGTTGATTCTGTCTTCCATCGTTTTGTAAGATGCAATTCCGTCATTCGTTCCCACGCATGCAAATGTCGGGGGTTCCTTTCCCGTTACTTCCGACAAACCAGTATACTGCATAATGACAGCCGCAGGACGCGGATATCTCTTTTCTCCAAAGCTCTCAGTGCCGTAACTTCCAAGCCATGCTGCCATACGTGCTCCGGCAGATCCGCCCCATAGAGAATAGTCTTTCATGTCTATTCCGAGTTCGTCGGCGTTCTCATACAGGAAAGCAATTGCCCTTGCGAGGTCCTCACAAGCAGTCTGCGCACCTGGACGATAAATTAAGGCAAATGCGTTATACCCCTTTTTGCTGAGTTCAAGAGCATGTGGAAAACTGTCCTGCATCGCACCAACATATACAAATCCCCCGCCTGCATTGATAATTGCTGTTTTTGCGCCTTTATTGCCGCGGAAAAAGAACAGCCCTGTATCCTCTTTGGTAGGGTCTTGCGCTTTTTCTTCATCAGAATAAATGTCATAAAAAATTGTATCTCCTGATTCGGCACGTTTTTTCAAGTAATTAACGATTTCCACTGTTTTATTCGGGTTAATGTTGCTATACCATGTCAGGTAAAGTTTTCCAAGAGTATCCCCACTGTAGTACCTATTATCTATCGGAAAGAGAAGCCTTCCAAAATTTCCGAAAGCTGGATCCTTAATCACATCTTCAATTCTTATATCTGCAGTGAAAGCTTTATAGGATTGATCATTTCCCAAGACTGACTGAACCCCTTTCTGCTTCTCCTGTGTCTCCTCCTCACCGCTCCAGAATGCTTTCATCCCGTTATAGGTGTATTCCATCGCAGCGGTTCCGTCATGTGAATATCCATTTTTGACACGAAACGCAAAATTACCATCAGCTCTATCATCGATATCGATGAAATAAGGGGACGTTCTCATAAGATCCGTTCTGGCTTTATCGTAGCTGTACGCAAAGTCATTAGTTCCTGTCATCACAAAGACGAAATAATCATTCGGATCATGTCCTTCAGCTGCGGCAAAGATCTCTTTGTCATCCAGAGTTGTCCCACAGCTCATCGGCAGGAAATAGTGGAAGTAATCAAGTCCGTATTGGAATGTCCGCCAAGTTGCGACCGATCCCATGGAAAATCCGCCGAATCCCCGGTGGTCACGTGAAGCAATCAGATCCTCTGCAGATGTGCTTGCGGCATAGGTGCTGTACGTTCCTTCCACTGCAGGAATCAAATCATTTAATAACTCGTTATGATAGTTCCTCGTCAGCTGCATTGCCAAAGAAAAGCTGGCGGAATCCAATCCATTCTCGTTTGTGTTGTTATAAGTCGGACATACTATGATCAGCGGTTTAATCTCGCCTGCAGCAATTGCATTGTCAATGACGTTTTTAAAGGAGGATGGTTTAGCCAGGGTTCCGAGCATCGTGGTTTCATCGCCCCAACCGCCATGCATCAGATAGAACACATCATATTTTTGATTCTTATTATAGCCATAGGGGAGATATACAACCGCATGTTTTTTAAGTGGTCTTGATTTTTTATCATAAGAAAAGGATTCATATGTATCGTAATATAAATTCGTTAATGTTCCTGGCTGCTCTGATGCTTTAAAATACCCATCAGGAATTTTTTCGATCACTTTCGGAATCATGACATTCTGCTTTGTTTTCTGGGCATTTTTATCTTGTGTTTTTGTTATTACCGTATTTTCCGTTGCCGCCTCACTCAAAGATTTTTCTGTAATGCCGCAGGCAGCAAGCAGCAACACCATGAGCATAACCAACCCTGTAATTACGATTTTTCTCATTTTCTCTCCTTCCTTCATTAATATACAGTTGAAAGGGCTCTTTTAAAGATCCTTTCAACTGTACCAGTTAATAGCTTATCTCTTTAATGAACAAATCCATTTTACGACTTCAGGATCCCTGTGTGAAAAGAATGCACTTTCTTTCTTATCCAATGCTGCAATTTTATCCATATCTTCTGCAGAAAGTTCAAAATCAAATATGTTGAAATTTTCAATAATCCTTTCCTTACGCACTGATTTTGGAATTGCAACAACTCCCCTTTGTACAAGCCAACGCAATATAATTTGAGCAACCGATCTACCGTGCTTTTGGGCCAGCGATACCAGCACTTCATTTTGAAACATGTTGTTTCTGCCCTCGGCAAAAGGACCCCATGATTCTATTTGTACCTTGTATTCTTTCATTATTTTTTGACTGTCAATTTGCTGGCAGAATGGATGCGTTTCTACTTGATTTACCGCAGGAAGTATTTCATTATTGAGGATTAAATCAACAAGCCTGTCTGGGTAAAAGTTGCTTACTCCAATTGCTCTGACTTTCCCCTCACGGTACAGCTCCTCCATAGCACGCCATGAGCCATAGACATCGCCAAACGGTTGATGAATCAAATAAAGGTCAAGATAATCAAGCTGAAGATTTTTAAGCGATTTTTCAAAAGCTTTTTTGGTTTTTTCATAACCAGCATCCTGAACCCAAAGTTTTGTAGTAATGAAAAGTTCTTCTCTCGGAACACCACTCTTTTTTATTGCTTTTCCTACAGCTTCTTCATTGCCGTATGATGCAGCAGTATCAATAAGACGATACCCTGCTTCAATTGCATCCAAAACACAACGTTCACACTCATTAGCATCATTTATTTGATAAACGCCAAATCCTAAGATCGGCATTTCTATACCATTATTTAAAACTACTTTTTGCATACAAATGCTCCTTTCACATACATTAATTTAAAATCGAGAATTAAAGTGCACCGACTATTTTGTGTGGAACATACAGTTCCTCAAGGTAGGCAATGTCATCATCCGTAAGTTTTACATTGAGAGCCCCTACAGCGTCGTCTAAATACTTTGCCTTTGTTACACCGATAATTGGTGCTGTAACTCCCTTAGCAAAATGCCATGCAAGAGAAATCTGTGTCATTGTAACACCATACTTCTTGGCAAGTTCATTTACGCGAAGTACTATTCCATAGTCTGTCTCTTGGGTACTATCGTACTTTGAAACTGCAATTTTATCTGTCTGGCTTCGTTTCGTATCTGCCTTCCATTCAAGACGTGAAAGCCTTCCAGCAGCAAGTGGGCTGTATGGGGTAAGTGCAACATTCATTTGCTTGCAAATCGGAATAAGTTCCCGCTCATCCTCACGGTAAAGCAGATTGTAGTGATTCTGCATTGAAACAAACTTTGTCCAACCGTTCTTCTCGGCAGCAAGCTGCATATTGTAAAACTGGTAGTCATACATTGCTGAAGCGCCGAGAGCTCTCACCTTTCCTGCCTTAACAAGACTGTCAAGTGCCTCCATCGTTTCCTCTATCGGTGTGTCATAATCGAATCGATGGATAATGTAAAGATCAACGTAATCTGTACCAAGCCGTTTTAGTGAGCCATCAATCTCACGAAGTATCGCTTTTTTTGAAAGTTTGCCTTCGTTAAAATAAACTTTAGTAGCTATAACTACCTTATCACGAGCTATATTGTTCTTTATGGCACGGCCAAGATATTCTTCACTTGTACCGCCAGAATATACATTTGCAGTGTCAAAAAAATTTATGCCAAGATCAAGAGCATGCTTGATTATTGCTTCACTATCTTCAGCGTTTAGTGTCCATGCATGAAAATTACTTGACGTGTCACCAAAACTCATGCAACCTACGCAAATGCGAGAAACAAGAATATCAGAATTTCCTAGTTTTAAATATTCCATTTTACTTTTCCTCCTCAAAATTATTTATGAATTTTTGCAGCCATTTCTCAATCTCAGGCTGAGCTGAATGTACATTGCTACCTTTTATAGCAAGCCCTTTTTCAAGCCTTGCATTTGGACAAGTCTTTCTTATATCCCTTTCGCTGTGTCCCAAACCACTTCCTTCATGTGTACAGACCGGGAGAATGGTTTTTTCGGTAAAGTCATATTTCTCAAGAAAAGTAAATACAGGCATAGGCATAGTTCCCCACCAATTGGGATAGCATAATATGATAATTTCATAGTCGTCAATATTATCAAGATATTCTGAAAGCTCAGGTCTTGCATTATCACGTAATTCTTGCTGAGCAACTTTTGTAGCTTCTGTATAATCATCAGGATATTTTTTTACCGTGTTAATGCGGAACAGTTCACCGCCGGTTATTTTCTGAATCATTTTAGCTACAACTTCCGTATTTCCAACCGACAAATTCACAATGCGACCACTGACATAATTGCCTCCTTCTCTTGAAAAATAGGCTATTAAAATTTTTTTGTCATTAAATTTATTCATTTCTACTCACCTCCTCAAAACAATACTTTAATCGTATAATTATGTATTACTATCATGATAAGACTTTGAGTTAACTCTAAGTCAAGAGGTTTTCAACAAATATTCTTTGAGTTATCATAAAAAAAATAATTTTTATGATATGTTATATACCTAGTTTTTTGCGCATGTCCCACACTCATTGTAGGAAACATATCTAATGAAATTTTGATCACATATACTGTACGATTGTAAAAATAAAATTGTTCGATTATTGTTGATAATTTTAATCTTATTTTTGTATAATAATATTAGGAAATTGAAATAATGAATTTTGTACAAGGAGGTATCACTATGCAAATAACAGCAACCGAATTTAAGAACAATATTGGAAAGTATCTCGCCCTTGCCTCCAAAGAGGACATATATATCACAAAAAACGGCAAAGCCATTGCCAAGCTTACAAACACAAAACAGGACAAAGTTGAAATGGCAAAATCCTTGTTTGGTATACTGCCTGCCGATGCTTCTTTGGAGCAGGCGAGAGAGGAGCGCTTGAGCCGTCATGAACGTATTAATTGATACCAACGTCGTGCTGGACGCCATGCTTTCCTGCTCGCCTTTCGCTGAAGACGCGCAAAAATTGTTTATTATGGCCGCCGAGGAAAAAATCAACGTGCATATAACCGCAAGCTCCATTACGGATATCTATTACCTTCTACACAAATATCTGCACGACAAGAAGCGGTGCAAGCAGGAAATATATAAAATCATAAAAATCTTCAACATCCTTGACGTCACTGGCTCCGACTGTGAGAAGGCACTTGAGCTGCCCATGGAAGATTATGAGGATGCCTTGCTTGCCGCATGCGCCAAGCGCAGGAAAATGGAATGCATCATTACCCGGAACATTAAGGACTTCGCCAACTCGCCAGTCAGAGCTGTATTACCCGGCGACTTTCTGAAAAGCATATAAGACTTCAGCCATCTAGCTTACCGGATGTCTTTTCCTTCCCAACATTTAGGATCACAAACAACTATTCGTCGATTCCAATCATAGTCTGCATTTAATGCATTCAGAAACAAACACTTTATTTAAAAATTTCAAAGTAGTTTGTTATATTCTTCATCGGTAACCGGTTCACACCATTCAGTGTTTGCTCCTTCCGTCGGAACTGTTAATGATAGATGTGCAAACCCTTCATCCTTGACGGCGCCGTGCCAATGCTTAATCTCCGGTGGTATATATACTACATCGCCGCTTTTTAATAGTCGTGCATCTTTCCCAGCTTCTTGATATAAGCCATGCCCACCAACACATATAAGTATCTGACCACAGCCATGATGTATATGCCAATTGTTTCGGCATCCAGGTTCGAACGTAACATTATGAATATTTACTTCTTTATCATTTAAGAGGCTTAAATAGCTCTTTCCAGTAAAATATTGTGCAAATGCTACATTTTCCTCACCTAATGGAAAATCAGATATCTTTTCTAATTCATTTCTATCCATAATAAAATTCACTCCATTCTAGACCAAACCTCTCCAAAAAGAACATCATCGTTTAATTCAGCAAATTTTGGGGCAAATGAGCCAAGGGCATCTCTGCCTGCCGTCTGTTTTTTCATCGTAAAACTTCCCTCCTAAATACTTTTATATTTTCTTAATTATTTTTTTTGCAGGTGCTCCGCCTATAAAAACATTTATAGGTACATCATTTGTTACATGTTAATATCATGATAATCCTTTGAGTTAACTCCAAGTCAAGATGTTTTTCATTTTTTTAAACGCCTCAAGAAATTATTAAAATCTTGTAGCCATCTTCTATGAAAATTATGAAAATTATTTTGTTGTGATAATCTCTTAATAGTGAATAATCATAAAAAAATAAAGCACCCATTTAGAGTGCCTATTGCTTATATTCTCTAATCCCTAATTTTTCTTTAAGAGCTTCTTGAAGCACCTGTGAAAAGTTTATTTTGCTTCTTTCGGCGATACTATTGAGCCATGATGGTATTGTCAGTGTTTTCTTTACATAAACAGTTTTAATATTACTTCTATAGTATGGCATCCATACTTCTATCGGAATAACAATTTGATTATCTTCTACTTTTATTTTAGAAATAGGAGTTGGTTCTGGTATAACATCTCCATCATCTTCCATACCTGAAATATGAAGTGCCATAGCCTCTTTTGCATTTCTTACAGCTTCTTCTTCATTATCTCCACATGTAAAACAGCCAGGTAAATCGGGAAAACTGACAGAAATACCGTCAGATGCAAAATCAAATATAGCATGATAAATATATGTTTCTTTCATCTAAAAGCCTCCTTTTGGCTTGTTTTCAGGGAGGGGGGCAAAACTCAATCAAGTTTAAGTCCTACCTGATCCAAAATACTTTTTGCAGTTTTAAAAGGATAAAAAAACAGAGAAATCAATGTAAATTTTTTAGTTTATTTCAACAGGACCTGGAGATACACATAAAAATACATGGTTTCTCTGTATCTCCACCACCAAAAAGCACATTTTCGGCAAATGGCAAATCACCGTAAAACCCTGTATTTAAATCATTTTTTAGGTGCTTATTTGTTTTTTTACATTTGTCAACAGCACTACCGTCTCTACAGGGTTTGAGTTGAAGGAATTGATGTCTAATGGCCATTTTTTATAGCATCTGTACGTGGGAATATATCAATGGGTTTTCCAGTCATTTTTGAAAAACCGTCGTTCAGGGAAACACATCAACTTAAAACAGCATACTACCGTAATAGCTTTTCGAAATGCTAGTCATACCCGATTGCTGAGTTCAAACGTACTCGTAGATCGTTTTAACGCGAACTTAAAATCCGGAATCTCAATCGACATTGAATCATAAAAAGTCCCCTCTTTATGCTTTATACGGCATGTAATGGCAGTTTTGCCATATATTAAAAGAATATATTTTTTGCTAATCTTATTTAGTGGTTTAATATATTGTACTTCAATGTATCCAATTCAGAACTGACGTAATTATTTTTTTATTATTTAAACATCATATCAGAAAATATTTTTGCGAGCTCATGACATTCAACTTTTGCAAGTTCTTTCGGTTCAATCTTCTTTAAACCACCACCGTATATACGCCCCTCACTCTCAAAGTTTTCCGCTGATATGCTTTTTAGTGCGTTCCAAACACTTTTAACTATATCCGGCTTACTTTGTATTAAGTATGAGATATCATCTTTGGGATATAGCATTAAATACGAATTTGTAACAATAGCTTTTGAATGATTTAATATAAATCTAAATGGTAGCGTATTTTGGCCATTACTCCGCCCCATATAAGTACACAGAAAATGTGTAGGCTCACGCTTTTCTTGAAAATACCATTTATTTCTATTCCTGCAAAGGTATCTTTTGGCTGTTGTACTTATTCCACTTTTAAGGTATTTATATAATTCAGGATATTTTATTTGAATTTCCTCCTCTGGCATTGAACAATCTAAAAGAAAGTATTGCTTATCAAGCATTGGGAAACCTAATGAATCTGCAAATACTTCATCAGTTTTTAAATACCTAGGGCTTGGAAGTATTGGCTTGAAAAACGACATATCAATTCCAAGTTCTTGAATTTGCTCTTTTGTAAGAATAAAGAAATTATTATCACCTGTTGCAATTCCACGCTTAATATCAAAAAAATCGCCTAATGTTAAATTAGTGCTAACACGTATTCTTAACCCTTTTTCAGGAAATCGTGTCCATTTCCGTTCCTCCATCAAAAAGGATTTTTTTATACTTTTGGTTATTATTGGTTTTTCATGGGTCCCACCATATGAAAACTCAATTTCATAATCATTAGCTGTAACTTCATTCTTAAACCATACTACACACGATGAAACCAAAGCATCACAAAATTTGCTTTCTTCAGGGTTATAACGATGTATTCTAATTAATCGTACTCTGTTCAATAAAAATTCTTTGATAGTATCTCCATAATTAACATCCATAAATTCACTAGGTAATAGCCATCCACATACAGCGCCTGGTGCAAGCCATTTATAAGATAAAAGTATGAAATAACAATATAAACCAGCAAGTCCGGAAATATCGAAATTTGTTTCATTTCGTATTCTCTTCCTTAAGTCAGATTTTTGTTCATTACCAATAATCTGATGTCTTACATAAGGAGGATTGCAAACTAGAAAGTTATATTTCTCTCCTTTATTATCTATTTTTGTAAAATCAGCATTTATTAACTTAATGTCACTTTCCCCCCACAATGAAGTAGCAAAATTAAAAACAGTTTTATCAATTTCAATGCCTGTAGCTTTTATAATACTCTTTTTCATTTTTTCTATTTCTGATAGTAAAGCAGAAAAGAAAGCACCTGTTCCAAAGGCCGGATCTATAAAAGAAATTTCGGAACAACTATGTATTTTAAGTCCATAAGAAATAATTTCCCTAGCTAAATTTATAGGTGTTGAAAATTGACCTAGCTTTCGACGTTCATCTATTTTTTTTAAAGAATCTATTTTACTTTGAAGATTTAAACGCTCACTTTCAACGGCTTTTATATTCCTAACTGTTCTAAATCGCTGATTCTGTGTTCCCATATCCAATCAATCCCCTCTGCAGCTTCATATCCTAAATATCCTGTATCAAAATAACCACATAAAAACAAATTATATGATACATTTTGCCCATATGTATTACGTAATTGCTGCATTTTTGTTGCTTCTTCTTTTCTCCGTTTATTTACATTTGTAAAATCTCCTGCTGATTTTGCTTCAATCATAATTGGTAATGACCCGTTTTTTGCCGTCTTAGGTAAAATTAGAACATCAATTGGTATATTAATAGTATTTTCAACATCTTCAGTTAAACGAACAGGTACGTTTCTGCGGAAAGCAAAAGTTCCAGCTTGCATTTCATTAAATTTAACACCCGTATCAGCTTCTGAATAGCCTCTTTCTTTCAAAAATGAAGCAATTGCGGCTAATTGCCTTTTTTCTTGTGCATTCCTTATAATAGGATCGGCAACAGCACCACACAATCTATCTGCAACAATAGTTGCCGAACGTGCAATTTCTACTTCATTAGGATCACGATTTTCATTCAACCATACAAAAATATCGGGATCAGCCATTTTTTTTATAATATCTGATATTTTTTTTAGTTCATTCATAAGTTGTGCTTTCCCCATACGCGGAGACACCCGCGGATTATCATTATCTTCCATATTTTCAACCAAACTTTTTGAAACACCTGCTAAACCAACAAGCCTGTCACGTGCAATTGGTGGACAAGTTGACATTCTTAGAATAGGTAGTATTTGAGGATTAATTTCTAACACTTTTGGTGAAATATTCTGTAAATAATTAGTGATTGCAAGTGCATGTTCTACACTTTTTGCAGTTGAAACTCGCGTTTCACGAAAAGCACGCGGTGCAAATTTCATAAACCATGCATTGTATAGATCCACCGACTGTATTATATCATTTTTCCATAAATCTGGTTTATCACGGTTAATTCCCATAATATCAAATTCCTTTCTAATGCTAACTTTTTTTATCTTCCTTCTTTACATTATCATCATTCTTTTAGATATACAACTGGCTTGACATCCAGCATATCAGTAAAATTAATGCTTGCACTCTTGTTATCAACACAAATAGATTAAAGTTTTGCCGCTCCCTAGCTATTAAGATTATTGCTTCTACATTATTCTCATTTAAACATTTTCTATTATTTGCATAATTATGATGCATCCATCCTGTCTCCTCAACCCTATGAAAAATGTCCGTTATCTAATCTGTCAACTCAACCCTACCAATTTTTGAGTTCAGAATTCACCCCAAAAATACCCCTTCGATATGTTTCCGTGTACGCATTTTGCCCTTTTAGGTCGAGTAGATAACTTGGATGTAATCCATCAAGTCCAGTGAAATCAAGGCTTATAGCTTTGTAATCAATACCACACACTCAACATGATGTGTGTGAGGAAACATGTCAACACATTTTACTTTTTCCACTTTGTACTGTCTTTCAGTAAGCATCTTTAAATCTCTCGCCAGGGACACAGGATTGCAAGATACGTAGATTATTTTTTCTGGGTTCAACTTTATGATGTCCATTATAGCTTTTGGGTTTACTCCTGGTCTTGGAGGATCTAGCACAACCACATCTGGCTTTTCGTTTATTTCCCTTATCTTTTGTGCGACATCGCCTGCTATAAACTGTATATTACTAAGCCCATTTAATCGCGCATTTTCACGTGCAGCATCGACAGCTTCTTCGACAAGTTCTATGCCTACTACTTTTTTAGCTAATGGAGCCATTATCATCCCTATAGCCCCAGTGCCGCAATACAAGTCAAATAAAACTTTATTGGATATTTCACCTGCGAATTCCCTTGCTATGCTGTAGAGCTTCTCTGCACCTTTTGAATTAGTCTGAAAAAATGAAAATGCGCTTATCTTAAATTTAAGACCAAGTATTTCTTCCATTATATAGTCTCTGCCGTACAAAACTGTAAGTTTTTCACACTTAACTGCATCAGAATAGCTATCATTTACAGTGTGCAATATGCCTACAAGTTTACCATTTAATTTTATACTTCTAAGTTCATCTATTAGTTTACTAAAATCGTGTTCTATCTTGGATGTGGTAATTATATTTATGAGGATTTCACCTGTATTTGTTGCTTTTCTAATGACTAAGTACCTCATATAGCCTTCGTGTGTCTTTATATTATAATGTGGTAAACCTTGCTGTCTTGTATAATTTAAAACATTTTTTAAACATGCAATAAAATCGCTGTCTACAATCCTGCAGTCATCCGTCGTTATAATATCGTAAAATCTACCTTTTACGTGAAGCCCCAACTGCATCTCACCATTGTCATCTATTCCAAATGTGTATTCCATTTTGTTTCTGTACGAAAAAATATCAGGGCTCCCTACAATCCCTAAAAATTCAAAATCTTTTATCCCTACCTCATCAAGAAGCTTTTTTACATAATCTTCTTTTAACCTTAATTGATCTTCATAATTTATATTTAAATATGCACAACCGCCACATTTGCCAAAATGATTACATACATTACCATGTTCCAACGGTGATCTCTCAAGTATATCTACAACGTCTGCCTCAATTTCCTTACCTTTTATTCTTTTTATTTTCACCTTTACATTTTGTCCTTTAATGGCACCTCTCACTTTAATAATACTGTCATCTAAATATGATAACCCGTAACCTTCTAAATTCATATCATCTATATTAATTATTATTTCTTCGTTTTTCTTCATATCACATTACCCCTAACCTATTTATATACAATATATATACCATACAAAGCAAAATACGTCAAAACAACCTGAATCCGCATTTTATCACACAAATATATATTTATGAATATTATATATTGAAAACATTAAATGGGGGTTTTATATATGTATGAGTATAATGGGTTTTATATACAAAGTTATGACGCGGGACAAAAAGGCTTAGCCGAAGCATATATACCCATGCAAAGGTATGTATCATCATATCCTCCTGAACAAGGTTTAAAGCGTGGGACGATTTTTCCAGAATTGGATAAGCCGTACATGGAAGAAAAAGCGAGGGGGTACTGACAATGGACGCAAATCAAGTAGCTCTCCTCAAAAAAATAATGGAATTGGATTTTGCTTGTATTGACTTAAATCTCTACCTTGACACACATCCTGATGACCAAAAAGCATTAAGAGACTACAATTACTATAGCCAACAATCAAGATCTCTAAAGGCACAGTATGAACAACTTTATGGTCCGTTGATGTCTTTTGGTGAAACACCTTCACAATGCAACAGGTTTAAATGGGTAGATGACCCATGGCCATGGGAAATTCAATATTAAAGAGGTGATACTATGTGGGTGTATGAAAAGAAGTTAGAATATCCTGCCAATGTGTGTAAACCAGATGTTAAGATGGCTAAATTTTTGATTGCACAGTATGGTGGACCAGATGGCGAATTAGCTGCGGCATTGAGATACCAAACTCAAAGATACACAATGCCTACAGGACAAGCAAAGGGAACATTGACAGACATATCCACAGAAGAATTTGGCCACTTGGAAATAATTGCCACATTGGTCTTTAAACTGTTAAAAGGCGTACCAGTAGAAGAGCTAAGGAGAGAAGGCCTCGGAGAACAGTACACAGAGCACGATAGAGCTCTTTTCTATAGCGATACGACAGGTATGCTATGGAGTGCTGCATATATCCAGGCCAAAGGCGACGTAATCGCGGATCTTCATGAAGACATGGCAGCAGAAGAAAAGGCGAGAGCAACGTACGAACACCTTATAAATCTAACTGACGATCCTTGTGTAAAAGATACATTAAGATTTTTAAGAGAAAGAGAAATTGTACACTTCCAGAGATTTGGAGAGACTTTGGATCTGGTGCAAGAACACTTAAGAAGCAAAAAGATATTTTAAAAGCCGGTCATTCCGGCTTTAATTTGTTTCACTAAACACCTTATCTGCTATCCTTACAGCTTCTTGTGCGTTTGCTCCGTAGTAATCAGCTCCGATTTTCATAGCATAATCTTTTGTAAGTACGGCACCGCCTACCATTATTTTTATATCATATTTTTCTCTTAATATTTTAATGGTCTTTTCCATATTATTTAGCGTAGTTGTCATCAGGGCGCTAAGCCCTACCAGTTTTGCATTTGTCCTCTTTACTTCATCTACAATTATAGACGGTTTGACATCTCTACCAAGATCTATGACTTCATAGCCATAATTTTCAAGCAGCACTTTTACTATATTTTTCCCTATATCGTGTATATCACCTTCAACTGTTGCCAGTATTATTTTCCCTTTTGAGCCCATCCCTTTAGGCATTTTTTCCTTTAAAACTTTAAAAGCGCTTTCCACAACTTCAGCAGAATTTAAAAGCTGTGGAAGAAAATATATCCCTTTGTCATACTTATCTCCTACATCTTTAAGCGCAGGTATTATCGTATTATCTACTATGCTTAATGGTTCTACTCCTTCATTAAGTATTTCCATCACTAATCTATCTATATCAGCCTTTTTGCCATCTAATATATTTCTGTAAAGCATCTCGCTTGCATTACTATCTGTTTTTTTCCCTACAGATAATACTTGCGTCTTATTTATCCCATCATCTTTCTTATATGTATTTATGTATCTTTCGCATCTTTTATCCCTTGATGATAAGACCATCGAAGCGTTCAATATATCCATTGTTATCTTATCATTTGGATTGACTATAACAGCATCTAAGCCGTATGATATCGCCATCGCAAGAAATGCAGTATTTATAAGTTGCCGCTCAGGCAATCCATAAGATACGTTGCTAAGTCCTATGACCGTACTTACTCCAAGCTTAGACTTAACAAGATTGATGGCTTTTAATGTTTCTATTGCTGCTGTCTGCTCAGATGACACTGTAAGTGCGATACAGTCAATTATTATATCTTCTTTTGGTATTCCATACTCTAAAGCGGCTTTTACAATCTTCTCAGCGTTTCTAAGCCTTTCATCTGCATTTTTAGGAAGACCGTCATCACTTATTGTAAGTCCTATAACACTTGTGCCGTATTTTTTGACAATAGGCAATACTTCTTGTAAACTTTTCTCTTTTGCACTGACAGAATTTATAATAGGCTTACCTCTGACTATCCTTACCGCTTTTTCAATCGCCTTTACATTGCTACTATCTATCTGCAATGGCACATTGACGATGTTCTGTACCTGCGAAACGATTTTAGGCATCAATTCCTCTTCGTTTATGCCAGGCACACCGATATTCACGTCAAGTACGCTTGCGCCAAGTTTTTCCTGCGATACAGCTTCATCGTAGATCAGATTATAATTGCCTTCTTTGATAGCTGCACTCAATTTCTTCTTTCCTGTAGGATTTATCCTTTCGCCGATTACACACACAGGATAATCGCTGCCTATGAAAACAGTCTTTGTATTTGATGAAACTGCTGTGTATTCTTTCACGGCAGTTTTTTTCTCTGTATCATGTATCTCAGCTTTCAAAAGCTTAATAAATTCTGGAGTCGTCCCACAACAACCACCAACAATAGATGCCCCGCATTCTAAAAGCTTTTTTGACTCGACGGCAAATTTCTCTTTCGTAATGTCGTAAAGAGTCAATCCATCCTCTAAATGAGGCATTCCTGCATTTGGCTGCGCCAAAATTGGTATCCTTGAAACTTCAGCCATCTTCTTCACTATGTCTGCCATCATGTCAGGTCCCGTAGAGCAATTGACACCTATGGCATCAAGGCCAAGCCCTTGAAGACTTACTACTGCTGTAACAGGGTCTGTCCCCATAAGCGTCCTTCCATCTTCTTGAAACGTCATGGTACAAATTACCTTTAAATTAGTATTCTCCTTTACAGCAAGAATAGCCGCCTTCGCTTCTAATATATCTGACATAGTCTCAATAAGTGCCAAATCAGCACCGGCTTTTTCCCCTTCTACAGCAACCTCTGCAAAGGCACTATAAGCCTCGTCAAATGTCAGCTTGCCAAAAGGTTCCATCAGTTCGCCAATAGGCCCTATAGAAAGAGCAACGGCTTTATCACCAGCAGCTTTTCTGGCTATCTGTACTGCGCTTTTGACTATTTCAGGCAATTTATCTGAAAGATTGTAAGATTTTAATTTTATCCTATTGGCGCCAAATGTATTTGTCTCAATAACATCTGCCCCTGCATCAATATACGACTTGTGGATTTCGTACACAATATCCGGATGTAAGAGATTGTAATATTCAGGGCATTCTCCTGTTTTAAGTCCTTTTTTCTGAAGCATAGTGCCCATTGCTCCGTCAAAGACGATTATGCTATTCTTTAAATTCTTAAAAATATCCAATTGCAACATCTCCTTATGATGACTACAATACTTCTTCTATATCATTTTGTCTCATGTTCTTTACGCCATTTACAATGTCAACAACTATATCTGTCTTGCCAAGTGGCATGATATGAACACCACCCACTTTATTTTTTATCTTGTTTATAAACTCTATTGCAATTTTTGTCCCTTCACCTTTTTCACCGTTTTTCAACCTGTCTATTATTTTTTCAGGTATCTCGATGCCAGGCACCTTTTCGTTCAAGTTAACAGCCATCTTATAGCTTTTAAGGGGTAGCACCCCTACTAAAACCGGAATATCAAATTGCTCTACGGCATCAAGAAATCTGTATAAAATCTCATCATCGTAGACAGGCTGAGTCTGTATGAAAGATGCTCCACATTCTATTTTCGTCCTTAATTTTTCTATTGATTCAGGTCTTAAATCATTTGGATTTGCTGTTGTCCCTATGCAAAAATTTGTAGATGATTCCAACTTATTTCCGCTGTAGTCAAAGCCATCATTTAGCGACTTTGCTATCTTCACAAGACCTACAGAATCTACGTCGTACACGCCTGTTGCCTGTGGCACATCACCTCGTTTTGGATCGTCTCCTGTAAGGGCAAGGATATTTCTGACTCCAAGAGCATACGCACCCAAAAGCTCTGCTTGAAGGCCAATAAGATTTCTGTCCCTACACGTTAAGTGAAATATGGTTTCTATATTTAGATGATTTTGCAAAAGATGTGCCAATGCAATAGGGCTCATTCTCATATTTGCCATAGGACAATCAGTTATATTTAATGCATCTGCTATTCCATATAATTTTTTCGCTTCTTCAATAGAATTCGAAATATCAGCTCCTTTTGGCGTCGATATCTCCACGGTTATGACAAATTGCTTATTTTTAAGTTTCTGGCACAAATTTTCAGAATTTCGCAAAACGACCCCTCCTTAAAATAAAAAAACTCTTCGCCAAAAGAAGAGATATTTTTGCTCCCATCTTTCAGCGATATGCTGCTGGAATTGGCACCGTGATATCCGGTTGCCGAGCTTCATAGGGCCAGTCCCTCCGCTACTCTTGATAAGAGTTTACTATATTAATTTATTAAATTATATGATACCGTCCTCTGGTACAATTGTCAATGAAATATTTGTTGAAATGTTAAAATTACTTAGGCTTTTTGCTTAGATATTTTAATTTTTCATAAAATGCAAATCATATATATGAGGTGATTTTATGAGGTACAGAAAAATTGTAGAACCAGTAGTAGCAATAGCATCTGGCCCTGATGAGATACAAAACTTAAATACCGCTTTAAACTTATTACCTTTGCAAAATCTAATCGAAACGGGTAATACCGTTGTAATAACGCCAAATTTCGTTAAAAGCAAGCCTCCTCAAAGCGGTACGATAGTAGGACCAGATACATTGAGAGCCCTTATAAGATACGTAAAGTCTAAAAATCCTGGCAGGATTGTGATTGCCGCCGGCTCTGGTGGAGATCCTACGCCTAAAGTTTTATCTGACAATGGATTTGATAAAGTCATTTCAGAAGAAGGCGTAGAATTTGTAGATCTAAATTACGGTCCTTACGTAGAATTGCTGCTGGACGACTGTCTTTTAAAATCAACAAAAGTAAATGAACTTTATGAAAAAATGGATGTACTAATTTCATTCACTCAAATGAAAATGCACGAAGAAGCTACAGTATCGCTTGGAATAAAAAACATAGCTTTAAGCTGGCCTCCCGCAGAAATACATGGATTTCCCAAAAAAAATTTAGGCATACACGATGACCTTCACAATTTCATAAGGGCTATGGCTGAAAAAATATCTATAGATCTTACGATATTAAGCGGTCAAGAAGCGATGATAGGCACAGGGCCATCAGAAGGAAAGCCTATCAATGCAAACATGATAATAGCAGGAACAGATCCTGTAGCAACAGATACAGTAGGTGCCAGAATGTTTGGACTTATGCCTCAAGGCGTCAACTACTTGTTTCAATGTGCTAAAAGAGGTGTAGGCACAGGTGAGCTTAAAAATGTCACTATCAAAGGCATACCATTGCAACAAGCTGAACTGAATTTCTCTACGCAGGCGTATGGCTATGGCATCGCCTTAGATTCAAGCGAAATAAAGCAGATGGTGCCAGGAAAAGCTTAAAGATAAGGGTTTAGTCCCCCTTATCTTTATTTTCAAAGATGCTTTTTAGGTATTCAATGCCTTCTTTTAAATCATCAATATCCTTATAGTTGTTTCTGTAGACTTCCATTATGATAGAGCCATTGTAATCTAATTTTTTTAACTCTCTATTAAGCTTTGCAAAGTCAAAGCTCCCTCTGCCTGGAAGGTACAGATTGCCGCAATCATCGTAATCGCATAAATGGACATTAACGAGTTTATCTCCCATTGATTTTAAGTATTCAAATGGATCTTTCTTGCTTTTCATCGCCTGCTTTATATCCAATGTAAAATAAACATTTCTGCTTTTCACAGACTGTCTTATGAATGTAGCAAATTCTGGATATGCAAACCAACACCAATAGACATTTTCCCAAGAAAATTTAACCCCATATTCTCCTGATGTATCAGCTATATAATCCACATATTTCGCAATCTTGTCAAAATCAATATTAGGCGTCGTATCTTTTTTAACAGCAGGTCCGTGAAAAACGTATATTTTTGCCTTAAGTATCTCTGCTGCTTTCAAGACTTTAATAAGCATCTTTGAGGCATCGTTCCTTTGCCTTTCAGTTGCTGAAAAAAGCTGCGGTTCAAACTGAGTGCCTATAGCATGTATTGAATTAACTTCAATGCCGTATCTATCTAAATCATCCCTCATAGCTTTGCAATAATCTTCATCATATTCGCTGTAAGATTCCAAAAAAACTTCCACACTCTTTATGCCCATTTTAGCTATTATAGGAATCGTTTCCTCTGTAAGATAGACAGGATAAAAACAAGCCGTCGATATGCCAACTTCCATTTCATCACCATCCAAAAACAATTATCACATATTATATTATACATGAAATCATTCTGACAAAAAAAGATATGCCAATCGGCATATCTTTCATAACTATCTCTTTAGCCTCTTTTCCAATTCCTCTTTCTCTTTTTCATAACCTGGTTTGCCTAAAAGTGCAAACATGTTTTTCTTGTACGCTTCAACGCCTGGTTGATCAAACGGATTAACGCCATTTAAATAACCGCTTATGCCACAAGCCATCTCAAAGAAGTATACAAGGTATCCAAAATTGTAAGCCGATATCTCAGGCACATTCACAATCAGGTTAGGCACTCCGCCGTCATTGTGAGCAAGCACCGTACCTTCAAAAGCTTTCTTGTTTACGAAATCAACTGTCTTGCCTGTCAAGAAATTAAGCCCGTCAATGTTATCTTTATCTTCATTTATAGTTATTTCTTTAAGTGGTCTTTCAACATTTATGACAGTCTCAAACATTATCCTGCTGCCATCTTGAATGAATTGTCCCATTGAGTGCAAATCTGTAGAAAAATCAACTGAAGCAGGATATATTCCTTTGTGATCTTTTCCTTCACTTTCACCAAAAAGCTGTTTCCACCACTCTGAAAAATAGTGAAGCCTTGGCTCATAGTTGACTAAAATTTCAACTGATTTTCCTTTCCTGTAAAGAGCATTTCTTACAATAGCATACTGCATACTTAAATTTTCTTTGATGTCCGGCTTTTTGAAGACTATAGATGCATCGTATGCACCTTTCATCATTTCATCGATATTTATTCCTGCAGCCGCTATAGGAAGCAGACCTACAGCCGTCAAAACCGAGTATCTTCCACCTACATCGTCAGGAATCACAAAAGTCTCGTATCCTTCTTCGTCAGCCAGTTTTTTAAGGGCACCTTTTTGCCTGTCTGTCGTAACATATATCCTTGACTTTGCTTCTTCTTTTCCGTATTTTTTCTCCAGGAAATCTCTGAAAACTCTAAAAGCTATAGCTGGTTCTGTAGTAGTGCCAGATTTCGATATTACATTTATAGAAACATCTTTTCCTTCTAATATTTCTAATAAATCTTGAAGATATGTAGAGCTTATGCTGTTTCCTGCAAAGTATATCTCTGGTGCTTTTCTAACAGATTGCGGTAAAACATTGTAAAACGAGTGTGTAAGCATCTCAATCGCTGCTCTTGCACCTAAATATGAACCACCAATACCGATAACCACAAGTACATCTGAATCTGATTTTATCTTCTCTGCAGCTTTTTTAATGCGAGCAAATTCTTCCTTATCATAATCTTTAGGCAAATCAACCCATCCAAGGAAATCGCTTCCCTGAGCTGTCTTGTTAAGCACCATATCTAATGATAGAAGCGCTTGCTTCTCAAGATATGATATTTCGTGCTCATTGACAAAGTTTAGCGCATTTGAATAATCAAAGTTTAATACATTTGTCATATGTAAACCTCCAATCTTTTTTTACATCTCATATTTTATACCATATGATACATATTATCAAGCTTTAGCTTAGAAACATATCGTTTGCAATCATCTTGCCTGTCTGTGTCTTAAAATTTTTCTCAATAATACTTGACACATTTTCTCTATCCTTGTACAATTCGTCTTCTTCGATGTTGACTAAAAGATCTGATTCCCATATTATCTGAAAATCGACTCCATCATTTTTAGACGCCGTATGGTGTCCACCTATAATGTATGCAACTCTATCCATAATATCCTCATCTTCATTATTTTTTAGCATTATTTCTCTTGCAATCGGCGGTCCTTCTATTTCCTGATATTTACCAGACGAGCTGCCATACTTTTCCTCAGCATTCTTTATGCCAATATCGTGCAAAATTGCGCTTATGTATATAATCTTTTTCATCTTATCATCTGCAATATTCTCACCGTAAGCAATCCTGTCAGCGTAGTTAAGCACTTTCAACGCGTGATTTATCCTCTTTAAGTCAGTGCCATAGTATTCTTTAAGCTCAATGATGTATTTAAGCCTTGACATAATCTCATATCTCCCCCTTATCTTTTCTTAATTATTATTTTTGCATAATGATAGTTTATCGTCAATAAATATTTTATAAATTTTGAAATCAAATTTATTGTGGTTATAATATAGATGGAGGTGTTTTAAATGGATGCAATAGAAGTATTAAAACAAAGAAGAGCTGTCAGAACTTTTGAAGATAAGCCAATACCAAAAAATATTTTAGAGGACATAATCGATTGCGGAAGATTGGCTCCGTCAGGAAACAACGCTCAACCATGGCATTTTGTGGTTGTCACTGATAAAGAGACTCTAAAGTTTATATCAGAGAAGGCTACATACGGTAAATTTATAAAAGATGCGGCAGCATGTGTCATAGTATACTGCGAGAAAGACAATAGACATCATCTGGAAGACGGAGCAGCCGCAACAGAAAACATAATGTTAGCAGCAAAGGCACACGGCATTTCTTCATGCTGGGTCGCTGGATATGACCGCAGTTACGAAAATGACATTAATGAGCGGCTAAACGTTCCTTCTAATCTAAGGATGATTTCTATCATCCCATTAGGATACAGTCAAGACAATCCGGCCCCAAGAAACAAAAAATCATTGCAAGATGTAATCCATTGGGAGAAGTTTTAAAAAACTCGGCTTAATGCCGGGTTTTTGCATATTTTTTAGTTCTTTGATAAAAAATATACTTGCGAAAATACTTGATAAATTTTATTTCATACTATATAATTTGGATGTAGTTAATTGATAATGATTATCATTATAAAATGGAGGTGAGCAGTTGTCAAGAGTAGTAACACCAAAGCATAGAATGTGCAGAATTGTAGGACATCCCCTATGCGGTAGCCCAAAGTGTCCTTCGTTAAAGCGGCCGTACGCTCCTGGACAGCATGGGCTAGCTAGAGGCAAAAAGCTTTCTGAATACGGTAGAAGACTCTTTGAAAAACAAAAACTCAAATCAATCTATAACGTCAAGGAAAGACAGTATAGAAGGTATTTTGAAAAAGCACTAAAAAGCAAGGAACCGACAAGTGAAAAACTTCTTTCACTTCTTGAAAGGCGCCTTGACAATATTGTATACAGGATGGGCTTTGCTCCTACAATATACTCTGCACGTCAGCTCGTTTCGCATGGCCATATTTTAGTAAATGGCAAAAAGGTAAATATCCCATCTTATGAGGTAAATGTCGGAGATGTCGTCTCCGTTAAAGAAAAAAGTAGAAATATGCCCCTCATAAAACAAAGCATCGGCACAAATGATATTCCACCATATATCAATATCGATGTAGATAAAATGGAAGGCAAATTAATTAAACTACCAAGAAGAAGCGAAATTCCTGTAGAAATTGACGACCATTTATTAGTAGAATTTTATTAAGCCTGGTAATCCAGGCTTTAATTCTTTTAAAATTTTTTTATAAGTGATAAAATTAAATTGTAGAATATTTTGTGAAAGAAGGGGTAATATTGGAAACTGCAGTTGAACGGTTTTTAAGGTACGTAAAATATGAAACGACATCTGATGAAAACTCTTCGAAATGCCCAAGCACGGAAGGCCAGATGGTTTTTGCAAAAGTCTTATCTGACGAATTGAAATTCATAGGGCTTGAAGACGTTTCTGTCGATGAAAATGGCTATGTAATGGGCGTGATACCATCAAACATTGATAAAAATGTGCCTGTTGTGGGATTTATAGCTCATATGGATACAAGTCCTGATATGTCAGGAAAAAATGTAAATCCTCAGATTATAGAAAGCTATGATGGAAATGATATAGTCCTAAATAGAGATCTTAATGTAGTCTTGTCGCCAAATGATTTCCCTGAATTAAAGCAGTACATAGGAAAAACTTTGATTACAACAGATGGGACGACTCTATTAGGCGCTGATGACAAAGCAGGCATTGCAGAGATCATCACAGCTTGTGAATATCTTATTTCGCACCCTGAAATAAAACATGGCACGATAAAAATATGCTTTACGCCAGACGAGGAAATTGGAAGAGGTGCTGATAAATTTGATGTAGAAAAATTTGGAGCAGATTTTGCATATACAATCGATGGTGAAAGCATTGGACAGTTAGAGTACGAGAATTTTAACGCTGCTTCAGCCAAAATAACAATACACGGTAGAAACGTCCATCCAGGTATGGCAAAGGGTAAGATGAAAAATTCAGTATTGATTGGGGTAGAACTTGCTTCCATGCTTCCACTTGAGGAAACACCTGCTAATACGGAAGGATATGAAGGCTTCTATCATCTGACCAATTTTGATGGAAACGTAGAAAAAACCCACATGCAATACATAATAAGGGATTTTGACAAAGAAAACTTTGAAAACCGAAAAAATTATCTGATAAATTTGATCAACAACTTAAATGAAAAATACGGCGAAAATACTGTTGAAATAGATTTAAAAGATCAATACTACAACATGAGAGAAATAATAGAAAAAGATATGAGGATAGTCGATATTGCAGTAAAGGCCATGGAACTATCTGATGTTAAGCCTAATATTTCCCCAATAAGAGGAGGAACAGACGGTGCAAGGCTTTCTTACATGGGCCTTCCTACTCCCAATATCTTCACTGGCGGTCACAATTTCCATGGCAGATACGAATACATACCTGCTTTTGCTATCGAAAAAGCTGTGGAAGTAATATTGAATATTGTAAAACTTGTAGCGGAAGGATAATTTTAGAGGGCCAATAACTGGCCCTTTTAGCTTAATTTCTCTTTTAAAAAAGCTACAGACTCATCTATGGCTCTTTTCTCCCAATCAAGCCTATTAAACGTATGGTCTGAACCATCTATTGATACTCTATGACCTTTTTCTTTGTAAACCGTCTTTAAAATTTCCTCAGATACGGTGTATGGAACAGCTTCATCTTTAGTCCCATGAATTATAAGTACATCTTTGTCATATCCTCTTGCAGATTGGAAAATATCGATGTCAATTATATCGGATACGAATCCCTTCCCTAAGGCAAGACCTCCTATGTCCACAAATCCATGTTGGCTAAGCAAATTTCCGGCTTCGCTTTGAGATTGGAGTATAATTATATCTCTCATGTTGAAAGCAGGGGCCCATAACACTAATGACTTGACGATGTCTTTGCGCTCATTTGCAATAATCGCAGCTATCGCACCACCCATGCTAAGTCCTAATATTCCTATATTATCAACATCTGTAGCCGGGTGATTTTTGACAAATTCTAAGATATGCCTTGCATCTTCTACTTCACCGCTGAATGTCATATCCATAAAATCTCCGTCACTTTCTCCAGAACCATAAAAATCAAATCTGACGCTGCCAATGCCTACCTTCTCCAGCTCTCTCGACAATTTTACAAATATGAAATGGGACTCTACTTTGTTGCCAGTAAAGCCGTGAAATATAGCTACCATTGGTACTTTTCCGCTTGCACTATCAGGAATGTGCATCATACCTCTCAATGTCTTAGATCCATACGTAAGCTCAACTGACTTTTGCATAATATCACCTCTCTTTTTTCTAAATTATACCATAAATTATATAAAATTTAAAATTTCATCAATGCTTACAATGTTAACTTCATTGCAAAACAAATCACTTTCAGCACATACAGCCATTTTATAGTCATCATCTACGCAAAACTGTTTAAAATGATATTTGTTATCTTTCTCGCTTAAAAGCTTAATTTCATCGCCAATCTTTATGGTGAAAGAACTTAACGGTATATGAAGCCCCACTCCTAACATCTTTACATAGCTTTCCTTTAAAGTCCAAAGAGTAAAAAAATAGTCTCTTTTATCCGGTGCCCTCAACATGTCTTCAAACTCATCACAGGAAAAAAACCGTTTAGCCACATTCAAGTTGACATCTCTAATTTTTTCAATGTCTAAGCCAAGGTTTTTTCTATCAACGGCTACAGATACCCATTGGCATGAATGGGATATGCTGAAAAATATGCTTTTGTCTTTCAAAAAAGGCTTCCCATATTCATTATTATAAATTACAATATCCTCATTATTTAATCCAAATTTTTCAATCAATATAATCTTAAGCATTACATTTGCCAAAAGCGTCCTTACAGCATCTTCACGCTTTTTAATCTTGCTTATCCTTCGTCTCTTTTCTTCTGAGACAAAAGCTAACAATTTACTGTATTCATATTCTTCGATATCTCTCGTTACTTTTACAGCGTATACATCTACCATTAAAAATTCCTCCAAAAACTATCAAGATGAAATCCCAAATTGCATTTATTCACCTTTGTATATGGAAACCATTCTTTAGGAAATATCCTAATGTAATTTTTTTGCAAAAATCTTTCATCTACAAGTAAAATTATGCCTTTATCTTCCTCAGTTCTTATGACACGCCCTGCTGACTGCATGACTTTGTTAAAACCAGGATAAAGGTAAGCAAATTCATAGCCCAGTCCATATTTCCTTTCAAAATACTCTCTAATAATATCCCTTTCAAGGCATATCTGCGGTATACCTACACCAATTATTATAGCACCTATCAAGCGATCTCTTGTCAAATCGATGCCTTCCGAAAAAACACCGCCCAGTACACAAAAGGCCAAAACACCATTTTGACTGTCTTCAAACATTCTCAAAAAATCATCTTTCTCGTTTTCTTTCATTGTACTTTCCTGTTTAAGTAAATAGCCAGTAGCCCTCTCCTTGTAAATCTCGTACGCCATGTTTAAATATTCATAAGATGGAAAATACACAATATAATTTCCGCTTCTCTTTGATACTGCTGTATGTATATACTCAACTATTTCTTCCAAGGTTTTTTCTCTATCCTTGTATTTTGTAGACACATCATTCGCAATAAGTACCATCCTGTTTTTAGTATCAAATGGCGAATCAAGGCAAACACCATAATCTTCTCGACTACCACCTAATAAAGACATATAATACTTTATAGGAATAAGCGTTGCAGAAAAAAACACAGTACTTCGCACTTTTTCAAGTATTTCACTAAGCAACTTGGAAGGATCTAAGCAAAATAATTTGACTTTCACATCATCGCCTTTTTTCTCAACATAAGTCGTATATGACTCATCATACATATCAGAAACCTTCAAGTATCTAATCACTTCAAAATACAGATCAATGATTGCATCTTTAACAATCGGCTTTATTTCATTTAAAAGAAACAACTCCGCTTCCCTTATAAATTGTCTTAAATATCCATTTAGATCGCTAAACATCTCATTAGTCACAAGATAGCTATTTTCGTTACACTGCTTCTTCAATTTGAGAAACGCTGAATTGATTTTTGACAATGCCCTTTCAAGCTTGATGCTTTTACCTTTAATCTCCTTCTTTAACGACAAAAAATCTTTTTTGTATAATTCCGCTGAAAACATCTCCCTTGATCTATCCACCAAATTGTGGGCTTCATCCACAAGAAGTGTAAAATCAGTTTTGTCTTGAAAGAACCTTTTAAGTCCAACGTTTGGATCAAAGACATAATTGTAATCACAGATTACGACTTCTGCCCACAAAGACAAATCAAGTGATAGCTCAAAGGGGCATACAATATGTTTTTGGGCGTATTCCTCAATTTTTGCACGATTAAAATTGTCTTCATTTAAAAATATATCCATTATAGCATCGTTTATCCTATCAAAGTGACCTTTTGCATACACACATGCTTCAGGCGTACATTCGTTTTTTTCATTAAAGCATATTTTCTCCTTAGCAGTTAAAACCAATGTCTTTACTTTAAGCCCTTTGCCTCTCAGCGTATTGAATGTCTCCTCTGCCACCGTTCTGGCTATCGTCTTTGCTGTAAGATAAAATATCTTTGAAGTTAACCCTTTTTTCATCGCCTTCAAAGATGGGAATATTGTAGATATGGTTTTCCCTATCCCTGTTGGAGCTTGAACAAAAAGTTTTTTCCCACTTTCAATCGATTTGTAGACAGATGCCATAAGTTTTTTTTGCCCTTTTCGGAAATCTTTATATGGAAAATCAATTTTTTCTATAGAGCTGTTTCTTTCCTTTATCCAATTGTATGACATGCTTGCCCAATTGCAATACTTCTTAACAAGGTCATCAAAAAAAGTTTTTAACTCATCTATAGAATATGTATATCTAAAATATTTAATCTCATCATTGTCGACTTGATAATACGTAAGTTGAACGCCTATGGTATTCAAGCCATTTTGAACTGAATAAATGTATGCATAACATTTTGCCTGTGCTAAATGCAAAGGATTGTAGCCTTCATCTATTTCATCTAAATTAGCACTCGTAGTCTTTATCTCATCAATTACCACATTGTCGTCATCTACAATGATGCCATCAGCACGACCCTCTATAGCAATGATAAACTCATCAAATTCTCTTTCATACCTTAACGTTACTTCCTTTTTGTAATTCTCGCCTTTGGAACTTTGAATTTTCTTGTGAATTTTTGTCCCTTCCAATGCCCTTAAATTGCTGCTGCCTAAAAACTCATTGTTTAAATCTCCACACCTCAATATAAATTCAACCAAATCTCTGACCGAAATCTTTATCTTTTCCTTAACCATCGCATCAAGTCCTTTAACACATCTATGGAAGTAGAAAATTTCTCGAATTGAATTATAACATAAATTCATTTAAGATGGTATAATATATGAGTAAATACGCATAGAAAGGGCTGTTCTTTTGATGGAAATACCAGCAGAACTTTTAAATGGCATAGAAGAAGAATCAAGCAGAATACCCGTAAATAGATTGATTTCTTTAGTTTCTGACATTTCTAATCGATACAGAAATACTGATGACAAATACATTTCTACATACGAAGAAGCCGTTGCATACATTTCATACAGGATGCCTGCTACATTTGGCGCTATATATGCAGTTTTAAACGATATAAAAGACATATGCAGTGATATTAATCCAAAATCAATTTTGGATGTCGGCGCAGGCCCAGGTACTGCAATGTGGGCAGCAACTTCAATATGGAATGATATAAACAAAATAACGCTTTTGGAAAAAAACAAAAACATGATAAAAATTGGCAAAAACCTGTCAGCAAACTCAAACAATAACTCTATTAAGAATTCTATTTGGATGGAAGTAGACTTGGAAAATTTGCCTGTATTGCCTAAACACGATATGGTAATTGCTTCGTACTCCATAGGTGAGATGAATGATGATGTACAGAGAGAAATAATAAAAAAACTGTGGGAAAGTGTTAATGACATGCTGATCATCATAGAGCCAGGAACTAAAATCGGTTTTTCTAACATAAAAAGAGCACGGGAAATTTTAGTATCCTTTGGTGCCCATGTAATATCCCCGTGTTCTCACGCTAATGAATGTCCAATAAATGATGATGACTGGTGTCACTTTTCATCCCGCATACAGCGGACAAGCATACACAGAAAAGTCAAAAACGGACAACTTTCATATGAAGATGAAAAATTCTCGTACATCTGTGTATCAAAGAAGCCTTGTAAAACAATAAAAAGCAGAATCATAAGGCACCCACAGATAAAAAAAGGCCACATAATATTAGATTTGTGCACAAATGATGGCATCAAGAAAGTCACAGTCAAAAAAAGCGATGGAGATATTTATAAGAAAGCTAGAGATATGAAATGGGGTTCTGTTTTTGAATGAATTTTAGGTTTGGTGTCAAATAACTAACTGTTTTTTCCCGTTATTGCGTCCTCATCTGTTATACTGCTGCACAATAATGGAGAATTGACATCATATAAAGTCATATTGCCATTGACGACACTACTACTGTAATTTGCATAGCAATAAACGCACCCATGCATACACGTATTATAAGCTCCTATATCTACACTAGCAGCACAACCACATGCTTTTCTTTGATTTTTGTCTTTTCCATCTTTGATTTTGCGACCGGAAATTTCCTCAATCAAATGGGGATCGATGCATCTTCCATGCTGTATTCCAAATTGAGACAAATCTATTTCTTCTGCGCACGTTTCAATTTTGAGAGAATACGCTTCTGCAATTTCTCCAAGCCTCCTGCCTATCCTTACTTTATCTTCATCGCTAATCTCAAAAGCACCTATTTTCTCAAGACCTTTCCTTACTTTAGGGTAAAAATCCACAAAGCTTATGATACACTTTGATGTGTAATCTTGAAGCTTCGATGATAATACTTCAAAATATTTATAGTGGTACTCCTCGCTAACAGCTTTGGTTATGATGATTGGATCGTACCTCCAGATGACCCTATTTGGTCCTATTTTGTCTGACAATTTTTTAAATGTATCTATTATTCTTGATTTCTTTGGGACATTTTTCTCAATCTTATCATCATAAGGATTCAATGTAAACTGAAAATAGTACGGATATCTATCAATAATTTGAAGATTATCAATCATATTTGCAGGATTTTTGCTCCAAAACACAAAACAATCTACAGCGTCAAGTGTTAAAGGTACCTTACTTACTTGACGATAATTAAATGGGTTTTTGACTAAAACATAACCTTCTTTGACTCTACTGTAAAACCAATCACTATAAAAAGCCGGCACATCTGTCCTCCTGCTGACGCTTATTATCATACATTGACCTTCCTTTTTATAAAGACCACTGTGATATATGGATGACTAAAATCCGCTAAGATTAACAACAGTCTGATGATGCATCATCATGAATAGCTAGTTCTCCATTCTCAACTGTTATTGTCACAGATTCAGCTCTTTTCCTTACATCATCCTCCATTAAAACTGAGATACCGTTGATAGAAACAGGTTCATCGCCATTCTCTAATTTGCCCAAATAAAACACAAGGGAAGTTCCACAGCACGATTTTTGCAACGTCGCTTTTAAGCAGTCACAATCATTTGAGACAAATGCCTCTTCAAGAATTTTTTTTGCTTCATCAGTAATTATCATTCTTATTACCTCCAATTTATTTTTAATAATCTTCTATTAATTTTCTTGCTTTTTCTTTAAGCCAGTAGAGCTTTCAATTTTTCACCTTTTATTTCATCATTACTCCAGGCAATAACCGCAAAATATCCATTAGTGTGTGCGGCAACTTTGTTAATCCATTCAATTTCATTGCTTGCTTTTGCAAATAATATTTTATTGCTTGTGCCAGTTTTATATAGTGAGGAATTTATAATCCACCACTTATTGCTTATACCAGCACGTCTCAAATCTTCCTCTAATCGCATTGCTTCATATACAGGTGTAGCCTCAGGTAAAGTCACAATTATGACTTCAGTTTCATTGACATTGTGAAGTCTAGGTAACAATTTTTTGGCTGATTCCGGAAGCTCACCATTTGAACGTTCAATTTCGTGATTGTAGCTTTGAGCATATTCGAGTAAAAGAAGTGTATGCCCAGTAGGTGCCGTATCAATGACTACAATCTCATTTTCAGCTTTATCAACTATTTCAGCAAACGCTCTAAATACAGCTATCTCTTGAGTACAAGGTGATCTTAGATCCTCCTCAACATATGCTAAATCCTCTTCAGACATAGTTTCTCTTGCTTTAGAAAGCACTTCTTCCTGATACTTTTTGAGTTCAGCTTGCTCATCGATATGACTCATACTAATACCGTCAGTTTCAGCGATGACATATTTCAAATGTGCTGCAGGGTCAGTTGTTGTAAGATGTACTTTTTTGCCTTTTTTGGATAGTCCTAAGGCAATAGCAGCAGCAATTGTTGTTTTTCCTACACCACCTTTGCCCATGGTAAAAATCACTTTCTTCTTACTGTTGTAAAGATCCTCGATAACATCCTTCAGTCCAGGAATCGACTGTGCTTTAATTGTTTCATCACTTACTTTTAAGTTGTCTTTAATTAGCAATGATCTTACATTATCGACTCCTGTGACATTATATCCTCTTAAGGGTACCATATAGGTAACGATTGATTTCAATTTTTCAGGCATCTCAGAAAAAGCTTTTTGCTGCTTCAGGAATAAACTTTCTGATATTTTGTCATCATAAAATGTCATAACCCCGTTGAGAATCAACATTTGATTTTTAATACCAATATTCGCCAGTTCAATTGATGCTCTTTCCGCTTCTACCAAAGGTGCTGTTTCTGGACGGGAAACAAGAACAAGTGTTGTTAATTTTCCATTGGCCAAAGTTTCAACAGCCTTTTTATATACCTCTTTCTGACTTTCAAGTCCTGAAAGCTGACCTAAACAGGATACCCCATGTGTATTCTCACTAATAAAGGTGCTCCATGCCGAAGGAAGTTGTAACATTCTAAGTGTATGCCCCGTGGGTGCAGTATCAAAAATAATGTTATCATATTTTGTTTGAATCTCTTCATCTGTAATGAATTTTGAGAACTCATTAAATGCTGCAATTTCAATAGTACATGAACCAGAAAGTTGTTCTTCCATATTTTTTAAAGCATCGTCCGGAAGAATCCCTCTGTACGGACCTATCACACTTTCTCTATATTCTGCTGCTGCCTTAACCGGGTCAAGGTTAGCAACAACAAGATTTGGTACCTCTTTAATTGAAACACCTTTATTGTTAAGTTCAGTATTAAAAACATCCTGTAAATTGGATGCTGGATCAGTACTGATTAAAAAAACATTCTTACCACTATCAGCAAGAGTAACGGCTGTAGCGCAGGCAATTGAAGTCTTTCCAACTCCACCTTTACCTGTAAAAAACATATATCTTGTCAAATTAATATTTTGCGGATTAAAATTTTGAATCATAAAATTTTACCTCCAAAATAATTTTTTGCTATTTTTCTTTTATTCATCGAAAAAGCTGACAGGAATATCAAGAAAATGTGCAAGTTCTTCATTTGTCGGATACCTACCTGTGATTGCAACTTCTTCATCAACAAGGGTGAACGGCAACTCGTCGACACCCTTTTCATTAATCATTTTGTTTACTGTTTTGTTAGTTATAAACTTCATTGGTGAGTTTGTTAGATTATACCGTTCTATTTCTATGCCTTTTTTCTTCAATTTATTTAATACCGTTGATATTCTCAACAATTCAGGATTAACGCTAACACCACAAAGACCAGTAGGACAACACATTGCTGGTTCATAAATTGTTATCTTCCTCATGTAAAACATCTCCTTGTATAATTATTTAACTAAGCATGCATTAAAACTCAAAAAATATCGATTTAATATTGTATTATTATATGCTCATCTAATCATATATAATAACATATAAAGATCTGTTCGTCAATAATCTTTTATAAAAATACTCCTTCTTAATCTTTTCACTTAATAATCCTTTCTCGTTTTTGAAATTCGCTTGTCAGATCTGTGCCTATAAAAATTTTATTATTTATTGCAAAAGTATATAATATTATATAATAAATGTAGTAGTGTAGAATAAATTTTGCCCTAATAAATATAATAGGAGGACTGCCAAATGGATGCAATAGAATTGTTGAAAAATAGAAAAAGCTGTAGAAATTTTTCAGATATCCCTATCGACGATGACGTTTTAAATGACATATTAGAAGTTGGTTTAAATGCTGCCAGCGGAGGCAATACTCAGCCATGTACCATAATTAAGATAAGGGACAAAAATAAAAAATCAAAACTTAAAGATCTGCTTGGCCAAAATTTCATTGAAAAATCTGATACTGTTTTAGTATTTCTTTTGGATTTTTATAAGCAGAAAAGATGGTGTGAAATAAATGTAGCGCCTTACGGGAGAAACAGATCGTTTTTAGAATTTATCATCTCTTTACAGGATGTAATGTGTGTTGCTCAAAGCATTGAATGTGCATGCACTTTAAAAGGTATAGGCAGTGTTTATTTGGGTACGCCAAATTTACGCTATGAAGAAATGAAAGATCTTTTAGAATTGCCAGAGCTCACTATACCTGTTCTCGCTATGTGCCTTGGAAATATAAAAGGTACACTAAATACAAGAAGAAAGCTTCAAAAAGATGCAGTCATTTTTGACGAGAAGTACAATAAATTAAGCGATGATGAAATCGAAAGATATTATGTAGAAAAATATCAAAACAGCAACATGTACATTAATGAAAAAAATAGATATTTAATAGATGAGCTTTGCAATGTCGCTTCAATGGTCAATGGAAAAGACTTTGCTGACAAGGTAAAAGCAAATATTGAAAAAAACGGCTACATAAATCCAGCACAAAAATTATTTGGCTTCCATTACAATCCTATAGAAATGATAGGAATGAATCAATGGATATGGAACTTTTTCAAGGAACAAGGCTTTGATTTTTTAGATGAAACATTTCACATTAATAGACTGGATGTGAAATAATAGTGTCAGCGGCCATCTTTTGTTAAAAAAACTAGTGAGCCACAAAACATGCTTCAAGATCCCATGCATTCTATATACGTTGAGTAGATAAAAATAATGATGAATAATCAGGCTGATTTCTTGGAGGCACGAAAAATTTGTAATTATACATTACCTGATTTTTTAAATGTTACTATTATAACACCACGGGGTGGAGTATGTTTAAAGGCTAAGATGCCTTTCTTTGTCCTTTAAATAAAATAATAAGCGCCTTTATAGTACAACTATATTTTATATTTCTGTAAATTCTTAGTAAGTTCTGCAATATCATTGTTAGCATTACCTTTATAAAGACCGCCATGATAGCAAATAACATTTTCAATATCGTATTTCATCAACTTTTCCATCGATTTTATATTCGAATCCCTATCGAAATTCGTTGATTCTACAGCTGGAATTAGTAAACCCCCCTCAACTCTCAAGATATCTCCAGCAATCAGTATCTTCCAATGTTTTAGGTACAAACAAATATGACCTGGCGTGTGACCTGGTGTATGGATTACAGTGATCCCGCCACAAAACGGTAGTTCCTCTCCATCTGTTAACGTATTATCTACATTGACCCTACTGTTTTGAAAACCTGCCTTAAGCTTCTCGTATACTGTTTTCATATTTTCTGGCAGATAATCCAAACTGCTTTCGAGTTGAGCAAGTTTAACGGGTTGTTTTTCACCAGTTATGAACGGTTTTTCTTCTTCATGTGCAAGAATCTTTACCTTATTAGGTAACTCTTTTAAGATATCCGAAATACTACCAACATGATCAATATCTTGATGAGTAAGAATTACCATATTTAGTTTATTAAATGGCACACCTTCTTTCTCAATTGCCTCACGAATTTTAGGCAGTTGACCTGGAAATCCCGTATCTATAAGAATTACTGAATCATTATCCCAAATTACTGTAGGATTAATGATGCTTGGCTTTCCCATCATGTTAACCGATATTTCAAGCATATAAATTCCATTATTTATTTTCATTTATAATTTTCCTCCCAAGAAAAATTTGATTTTAGAGGTTCACTTAATATTAAACCAATTCCAACAACTATTATTATGATATCAATCGTGAACCACACAGATAAAGTAAAATTGGCCGTTCGAAAAATACGTGGTCCTATATCGGTCCCAGCATGTAATAATACTGCGGGTAGTAAACTTCCTTTAGTTTTTATAAATAATGCTGTGTAAATAAAAGATAACCCAATGGTTAAAAGAAGGAATAACGAAAAAGGGAAAGAAGACTGCCCTGGGATAAGATACATAGGCAAGTGCCAAAAGCCCCAAATCAGACCAAGCAATAAACTTGCCCAAATAGAATTTTTTAAGTCTTTAAGCAATATCGGTAGCGCAAATCCTCTCCATCCGACTTCTTCGCCAGAATTGATGACCATAAGCCAGATAAAAGCAGCAATAATAAAATAAATTGGACTTCCAACAAAAACACTGTTATTAGTGTAATGAAATAAAAATAAATTAATAAAGATAGACAGTATATACGTAATTGGTAATAAAAAGACTGCAACCAAATACCACTTTGTGCTAAAGTTTATATATTTATATCGCACAAGTACCCCTAAGATCCCCTCTTTACCATTATAAATCCCTGCAACAACAAGAGCTGAAATAGCTGGGGCAAATAAGCCAATGAAAGATAGCAATCTTGGTGAATTAGGCATTAAAAAAGCAGGAATCCACGATCCCCAGGCAAGAATAAATGTTAAAACAAAGAACAATATAAGTTGATTGCGACTCTTGCTAGCCATATATAACATACCCCCAAATTAAATTTTTATTTACAAACTATTGGCATTCATGTTATTGTGTGAAATAATAATTTTTTAACGCACACAGGTATTGTATTATTATATATAGTTTTTGTGTGGAAGTCAACAAAAAAATTAGATTGACAGAGGTTTCGCACCGAACAACACTACAAAGGTAATTGTTGAAATTTTTACTGAAGGTTTTACTCTTTTATCTTTTAGGATATTGATTTTTTATCCAGGATGGTATATCTTAGAGAAGTAGGTAAGCCTTTGTTTAAAACAACTTTTGTTCATTTTTCAGCATCCTTTCTATTTAGGTTGTCGCAAAGCATATTATAGAAAGGATGCTCTATTTTAATTTCTCAAAAAGCGCAAAATCACATATTTCTAGCTGCTCTTAGCTAAATTTTATAAATCAACGTGTCTAACACTCTAAAAATTTTTAAATGCGAAATTTCTGACAATATGATTTTCAAAATTATTTATATTCACCTATAGTTCCTCGCTTTCTTTCTTAAATGGTATCTTTGATTTCAAGCTATTCCTTATCTATCAATACCACGCATTCTACATGATAAGTATATGGAAACATGTCGACTGGTTGCACTTTTTTTGTTTTATATCCATTGTCTTCAAAAATCCTCAAATCCCTTGCCAATGTAGTCGGGTTGCAGGAAACGTAAATTATTTTTTCAGGATTCATCTTTATCGATGCTTCTACAACATCTTTGTCTAATCCTTTCCTCGGAGGATCAAACACTACGATATCCGGCTTTAAACCTTTATTACATAGTTCTTTCATGACATCTTCTGCTTTTCCAGCGATGAATTCTACATTATTTACTCCATTTATGGCTGCATTTCGCCTCGCATCTTCTACAGCATCTGGTATTACCTCTATTCCGTACACTTTTCTCGCATGTTCTGCAAAAAATATTGATATCGTGCCTATGCCGCAGTAAACGTCAAATACGGTTTCATCGCCTTTTAAATCAGCATATTCCACCGCTTTTTCGTACAGCACTTTAGTCTGAACGGGATTTACTTGAAAGAATGACAAAGGAGATATTTCAAATTTTTTATCTCCAATAAAATCAGTGATATAATTATCACCATATATGACAATATTTTCGTTACCCATGACTTGTTTTCTATTGCTTCTATTCACATTTAAAACAACACTTTTTAAGCCTTCAATATTTATTTTAAGCCGGCTTACAAGTTCTTTCTTGTTTGGAATGTCTCTGCCATTTGCCACAATGATAATCATGACTTCTTTTGTTGCAAAACCAACTTTAGTTATCACATGCCTTAAAAGCCCTTTCCCAGTTTTTTTATCGTAAACTGTAATCTTATAGTCGTTTGCCCATTCTACCACAGCTTTCATTGCATTGACGCTGACACTGTTTTGAATCATACAAGAATCAATGCCAATCACTTCATGTGATTTAGATGCGTAAAATCCCCCTTCTACTATTCCATTTTTAATGCTCAATGGATATTCCGCCTTATCTCTATAATGCAGTGGGTCATACATGCCTATCGTATCAAATACAGAAGCATCGATTTTACCTATTCTTTTCAAACTTTCTTCAACAACATTTTTTTTAAATTCTAACTGTCCACTATAGCTTAAATGCTGAAGCGTACAGCCACCACATTTATCAGCATATTGGCATTTAGGCACAATTCTTTTTTCTGATGGCTCTAATATTTTTTCCACATGTGCGTTTAAATAATTTTTATGTTTTTCATCTATTTTAGCTAAGACCCTTTCTCCATTTAAAGCGCCTTTTACAAAAACAGCAATTCCATCAAGTCTCCCGACTCCTTGTCCCTCATGTGCCATATTGTCAATGTAAATTTCGTATATATCGCCAATGTTTACATTTTGCAATAATTATCACTCCAAATTAATATTTTCACATACACAATTATACTCTATTTAAACAATAAAAAACAGATTTCCCGGATATAGTCATCCGGAAAATCTGTGTATCACTTCGAAGCATACCTTTTATAGACGATATCTGGCATATCAAGCACTTTGTGTTCTACATTCGATGCAAATAATATTACGTATTCGGCATGTGCCCAATTAAGCGGTGAGGCTGAATCTGTAGGAAGTCCAGTATCTTCCCATACTTGCTCAGATATTATACCGCTTTCGTTTGCAAAGTCCTCCATTGCTTTCACATAAGATGTTGCATCTTTTCCTGCAGCAATTTCGTACATGCCTCTCTCACCTGTAAGCAGTGGCCACAATCTTCCTTTTCCTGTCCCATGATATAGCTCTGTCTTAGACATCTCACCATATCCATCATGATTATACCTGTACCATGATGGTCCTTTCGGCGTATCGACTTTTATTGTTTCATCCACGACTTTCAACGTATTTAGTATTTTAGGGTCATCTGCCGATTTTACTCCAAGCCTTACAAGTTCAAGAAAACTTGGATCCACGATTTCTTTTTGGTCGTATACACCACCGCCATTCGCTATGCTTATCATGAAATCGGCATTTGGATCTGGAAGTCCTGCTATCCTTATATAATAGTGACCATCTCCCAAAGGGCCTTTTTCTGTGTAAGTTAGGCTGTCAATAAGCCTTTGCCAATTGTCCGCCTTTTCTTGATATTTCTTAGCAGATTCAAAGTCCTTATTTTCTTGAGCTATATACGCAGCACATGTAAGTCCTGCTACTTCTGAAGCCAGCGTTGCTGGCGAATATCCACCTATTTCTTCCCATCTTTCTTGTCCCGTCTTAGGGCCTATTTTCATGATGAAATCCGCCAAAGGTTTAACAAGGCTTTCATAAAGATCGTATCTTTTCAGCCTGTAGCTTAATATTATTGGATCCGCCTGCTCATCAAGCTGTATGCCTGTCCAATAAGGCTTTCCATTTATCCATGTATTTTGAGGAATCATCCCATTGTCTTTTACTACTTTTACTAGGTAGTCAAGTGCTCTATTTGCCGAATCAGTATCACCTGCAACAATAAATGCGTTCGCTACATGGTACAGATCTCTTGACCATACGAGATGGTAACCACCGATATTGTCATCTTCTTGGCCATCACCCCACGGAATAGATAGCGATGCTATATAAGCACCTTTGTTTGTCTTGTCTTCGCTGGCCTTTAATATCATCATGCTGTTAAAATACAGTGAATTCGCTTTTCCGCCAAAGTCATTAAGGCTATCGCAATACTTCTCCCATTGGTCTATATACGCTTTCTTTAAGCTGTCATAATTATCATTTAAAGTTTCCATGTTTGTTTTTACTGCCTCGTCTTCACTCTGTCCGAAAGACAGAACGATTTCAAATTGGCTGTTTTTCTTAAGATCTATCTCCGCACCTTCTATTATGTTGCCTCTTGCACTGTCGTAATTGTAAGTCATTTGCATATTTTTATAAAGATCGGTCTCAATGTCATTTACTTTATAATACCCTATCGAATACTTTTTCCATCCTATGTCAGATGACAATGCAGTGTAAATTCCATCTCTTTCAGCAATTAGTGCAACATTGCCATTTGCCTTAACTGCATATCCTTCATTGTATTTGCCCTGATTTTTTACATGAGGATCACACATTACGTAAAGCCTGTAGTCATCAATTTTGCCTTTTAAGGCTTCAAACTTCGTTTTAATTACGAGAGAATTCCTCTTTACATCCGTAAATACTTCTTTAGTTATCTTATATCTCCCATCTTTATCTGTGTTAATGATTTTATACCCCAACGATTTTTCAGTAAACTTTTCGCCTTTAGTTATTGTGTCTTTTGTTTCATCTGAGACAAACGTTTTTCCGTCTGTCACAAAAAATTTAATATCTTTTACATCAGCAGTATCTATAGTCGGATAGTAAACCTCAGATATCCCTCCGTCTGCAATGGTAAACCATACTTTGGAAGTATAGTTGTTTGCAGTCCCTACACCTTGTTTCTGAGCTTTCGCCCAAGTATCAGCCTCTCCAGGGCCATTTACTGCTTGCACATTATTCAATCTTTCAATTTTAATGTTTGATATATTATTGTTAGCGCATCCGCTTAGCACGCTGGACGCAAGAAATAGTACGGGTAAATATTTTATAAGTTTTTTATTCAATTTCATCGCCTCCAATAACATTTTACATTATATCGAAGATTTGCGCAACCGGTTTTATAAAAAGACAAAAAAAAATAGGGCGAATGCCGCCCACGATATAATCGGTCACCAATACCATTATAACCAATTTATTGAATTATATTCAAGCTTCTCACTTTTTATCTAATAATATCTAAACACCATCATCATAGCATTTGTTCAACATTTCATAAACATGAGGCAAAATCTTTTTTATATTTACAGGTTTTCTGTCAAGTGTCGTAAATGGGTGTTCTGTCATACCTTGTGCTAAAAGCTTATTTTCATCTTCTTTCACTATATCGTACTCAAATCTTATCCGTGAGCCTTTCAATAAACCTATTCTTGTCTTTATAATTATTACATCATCATACTCTGCAGGCCAAAAGTATTTGCAATTAGCTTCTATCACCGGAAGCATGACGTTATTTTGCTCTAATTCTCGATAAGTCATGCCTAAAGATCTGAAAAATTCTGTCCTACCTATTTCAAACCAGTTTAAATAATTTGCATGATACACTATGCCCATCTTGTCCGTTTCGCCATATCTGACCCTTACTTTTACATCATAAGTATGCACCGTATTATCACCTCAAAAAATAAAGACAAGAAGATGACTTCCTGTCCTATTTTATATTCACTATGCCTTTGTAGACCAATCCTCTGGCAGTATCGAGAGTTACCGTCATTCCATCTTTTAGCTTAGCTGTTACTCCTTCACATCCTACAATGACAGGCAATCCATAGTTTAATCCAACTATTGCAGCATGGGACGTTAGTCCGCCTTCTTCTGTTATGATAGCTGAAGCTTTCTCAATTATAGGCATATAATCCCTTTCAGTTTTTTGAGCAACGATGATGTCTCCTTCTCTGAACTTATCTTTGTCCTTGTATGGATCTCTTATGATGGAAACAACACCACTTATGGATTTAGTACCTATGCCTGTGCCTTTTACTATTACATCTCCCACAATATGAACCTTCAACATATTTGTCGTGCCTGTAGTCGCAACAGGTATTCCTGCCGATATTACTACAATATCGCCATTTCGAATTAAGCCTTCACTTAATGCCGTATTTACTGATACTTCTATCATTTCATCTGTGGAGTTGACTTCCTGTGATATCAGCGGATGTACACCCCATACGATGCTAAGCTTTCTTGCTACATCTTTGTTTGGTGTCACTGCAATTATAGGTGCTGACGGTCTATACTTAGACACCATTCGAGCAGTGTAACCTGATATTGTAGATGTAATAATGGCAGTCGCACCTATATCCCTTGCGGTAGTGCACGTAGCATGGCTTATAGCGTTTGTCATAGAAATATTGTAATCCACATTTTTATCTAAATTTTCTTTATAATTTATATACGTTTCAATTTTTTCAGCTATCTTTGACATCGTCTTAAAAGCCTCTACAGGATATTTCCCTTGCGCTGTTTCACCTGACAGCATTATCGCATCAGTGCCGTCCAATATAGCATTGGCTACATCCGTTACTTCTGCCCTTGTTGGCCTTGGATTTCTTATCATAGAGTCAAGCATCTGTGTAGCAGTAACTACTGGTTTACCTGCTTTGTTGCACTTTTCAATTATCCTTTTCTGAACGATAGGTATCTCCTCTATAGGAATTTCGACACCCAAATCGCCGCGGGCAACCATTATGCCGTCAGAGACTTTGATTATTTCGTCAATATTTTCTACACCTTCGCGATTTTCAATTTTTGATATGATAAGTATATGGCCAGCGTCATTGTCTTCTAACAATCTCCTTATGGCAATTACATCTGCTGCTTTTCTGACAAAAGACGCTGCAATCATGTCGATTCCTTTTTTTATTCCAAACTCTATATCATCCACGTCTTTTTGCGTTATGGCAGGCAAATTAAGCTTTGTACCAGGCACATTTACACCTTTGTGATCACCTATTGTACCAGAATTCTCCACAGTGCATACTATATCTTCACCTTTTACGTCATTGACTTTCAATGATACTAATCCGTCATCAATCAATATGCGAGAACCTCTCTCCACATCTTGAGGAAGCCCCTTGTATGAAACAGAACAAATAGTGTTATCTCCTTCAATTTCCCTTGATGTTATCGTAAATGTCTGGCCTTCTTTAAGCTCTGCAACACCGCCTTTAAATTTGCCAGTCCTTATTTCAGGTCCTTTTGTATCAAGCATAATTGCAATAGGCAGCTTAAGTTCTTCTCTAATCTTTATAATATTGTCTATTCTGCTTCCATGCTCTTCATGATCGCCATGTGAAAAATTCAACCTGCAAATATTAAGACCACTTTCTATAAGCTCTCTCAATATCTCATATTTTTCACTGGCAGGACCAATCGTGCATATTATCTTAGTTCTACGCATATCTTCACTCCTTAAATTGATAATATTTTGCTGAGTTCATAAAGCTTTAAATTAAACTCTTTTTTCATCGCCAATGCGGTATCAATATCATCATCTACAATCTGATTATTTCTTATACTTATTATCCTTTGAGATTTGTTTTCTAATAAAAGCTCTACAGCTCTTGATCCCATTTGGCTTGCGATAACCCTGTCCATGACAGTAGGCGCGCCGCCTCTTTGTATGTGTCCCAGCGTCGTATGCCTTAAATCCAATTTTGGAAGCCTCTCTTGAATCATCTTTGATAGCTCAAGACCGCTCATTACCCCTTCAGCCAATACAATTATGTGATGCAGCTTGCCCCTCTTTATACCATAAGAAATTTTATCGCACACTTCATCTATGTCAAATTTAACTTCAGGTATTATTATAATCTCTGCTCCTCCAGCAAGTCCTGCATAAAGCGCTATGTACCCAGCATTTCTTCCCATTACCTCTATAATGTTTGCTCTTTCGTGTGATGTTGCTGTGTCTCTAATCTTGTTTATAGCATCTATAGCAGTATTGCAAGCAGTATCAAAGCCAATTGTATAATCTGTACACGGTATATCATTGTCAATAGTTCCCGGGATACCGATTGTATTAACACCATGTTCATTGCTTAAAAGCTGTGCACCTCTAAAAGAACCGTCTCCACCTATGACCACAAGACCCTCTATATTGTGCTTTTTCAATACCTCTGCAGCCTTAGCTCTTCCTTCTTTTGTCTTAAATTCTGCACTTCTGGCTGTGCGAAGTATTGTGCCACCTCTTTGAATTATGTCTCCTACAGATGACAACGTCATGTCTTCTATTTCGTCGTCTATAAGCCCTTGATAGCCTCTCATGATGCCTTTCACCGTTAGACCGTTATATATGCCGCATCTTACTACTGCCCTTATAGCAGCATTCATGCCTGGTGCATCTCCACCACTTGTTAAAACACCTATCGTTCTCATAATATATCCTCCTTACCAACCGGGTCATTATATGTCCCATTTTATTAAAAGTCCCCCTTATAAGGGGTAATTAAAGACCATATTCAATAATGATATTCTGTGCATCCTGAGCTTCTGAATTAGGAACCATGACTTCACAGTAGCCGTCGTTATTGTCTACATTTTTTTTCAATGGTTTTAATTTTACCAAAAAGCCTTCTTTTGTCAGCACATCTTTGACCTTTTCTGCAACTTCCATGCTATGCGCCATATATATAACAGTCCACATAAAAAGGCCTCCTTGAATATTCTAACTACTATTTTAATTTATTTTTTGTATAATATCAATATATATTTATGCGTTATACAATTTTAACATTTTCTTTTCCCAGTACACTTGCAAGTTCATCCAAAAGCTCATTTGCACCATTTACCCAAAGATCTTTCTGAGCCGCCAGATTTTTATTTGCATATCTTATAAAAACCGGAATGTTTCCCTTGTATTTTGTTAAGATACCTTTAATCTTTTCCACATCTTTTTGTTCTTTTACATTAAGCCACAGTTTTTCCCTTATCCTGTGCGTAAGTGGTTCAACTTCATCGCATAAAATCTTTGGCTCTTCATCTTCTCTTAAACTTACTTTGCCTTTTACTACAACAGGCAAATCTTCACTTAAAAATTTTGAGTATCTTTCGTACACAGCAGGAAATACGATGACTTCGATGGTACCATACAAATCTGCAAGATTTACAAAAGCCATCATATTATTATTTTTTGTAAACTTTATTTTTTTGCTCTCTACAATCCCTACCAAAACAACATCTTGATCATCAAAGGCAGATTTTTTTGCAAATGAATCATCGCTATTTTTCAAGTCTCTGGTTGTACAATTTGCTATTCTTTGTATATCGTCTTGATATTCATCAAGTGGATGGCCGCTAATATATAACCCCATAGTCTCTTTTTCCATAGAAAGTATTACGCCTTTAGAAAATTCTTTAATGTCTGGAAGCGAATAATCGATTTTATGGCTTTCTTCATCACTTTCAAATAGAGATATCTGTCCCTTTATATTTTTCTCTCTGCTTCTATGAATGCTTTCCATGATGCCTTCGTAAACAGCCAATAATTGAGATCTGTATACGCCAAATGAATCAAATGCACCAGCTTTTATAAGGCTTTCAACAGCTTTCTTGTTTAATTGCATTTCGTCTATTCTCTCAAAAAAGTCTATGATAGAGGTGTACCTGCCCTTTTTCTTTCTGTCTTCTACAATTTCAAGAGTGGCATTTAACCCAACATTCTTAACAGCAGCAAGGCCAAATCTGATCTTGCCATTGACGACGGTAAAATAAGAATAGCTTTCATTTATGTCTGGTGGCAAAACTTGTATACCCATCTTTTTCAGAACTTGTACATAGAAAGCCACCTTGTCCGTATTGTCAACAAAGCTATTAAGCAATGCAGCCATGAATTCAACAGGATAGTACCGCTTTAAATATGCCGTTTGAAATGCCACAACAGCATAAGCCGCAGCATGAGATTTATTGAATGCATAATTGGCAAAATCAATCATTTCGTCAAAAAGCCTGTTGGCTGTAGCTTCATCGACGCCTTTGTTTACAGCTCCCGGTACGATGTAATTGCCATTTTCATCCCTGATTCCATAGATGAAGTTTTTTCTCTCTTCCTCCATGACTTTCATTTTTTTCTTCGCCATGGCACGGCGAACTAAATCAGACCTTCCCAATGAATACCCCGCCAAATCCCTAACTATCTGCATAACTTGCTCTTGATACACCATGCAGCCGTAAGTAACATCAAGAATTGGCTTAAGAAGCGGATGTTCATATTTTATGTTTTCAGGGTTGTTTTTATTTTCTATGTATCTTGGTATTTGATCCATCGGTCCCGGTCTATAAAGCGATATACCTGCTATTACATCTTCTAACTTTTCTGGCTTTAGCTCTGTCATAAACTGTTTCATTCCAGATGACTCCAATTGAAATACGCCCTCAGTATCGCCTCTGCTTATTAGTGCATAAACTTCTTTATCTTCAAAATCAATACTGTCTATGTCAACATCTATTCCTCTGGTTTCTTTTACGATATCTAAAGTATCTCTTATGACAGTAAGTGTCCTCAAACCCAAAAAATCCATCTTTAAAAGGCCTAATTCTTCCAAAGTCGTCATCGTAAACTGTGTGACAATAGAACCTTCATTTTTCTGCAATGGAACGTATTTTACCAGTGGTTCACTTGATATAACTACGCCTGCAGCATGTGTAGAAGCATGCCGCGGAAGTCCTTCAAGAGATCTTGAAATATCAATTAACTGCCTAATCTTCTCGTCTTTTTCGTACTTATCTTTTAGCTCTGGATTTAACTCGATTGCTTTATCTATAGTCATACCCAGTTCGAAAGGTATCATTTTTGCAATGACATCAACTTCAGCATAAGGGAAGTTTAAGGCACGGCCCACATCTCTTATGGCAGCCCTGGCAGCCATTGTACCAAATGTTATTATCTGAGCCACTCTATCTTCCCCATACTTTTTGACTACATAATCAATTACCTCTTGTCTTCTCTCATAGCAAAAATCAGAGTCTATATCTGGCATGCTTACTCTTTCAGGATTCAAAAATCTTTCAAAAAGAAGATTGTACTTTATAGGATCAATCTTTGTTATGCCAAGGCAGTATGCCACAAGACTTCCTGCAGCCGAACCCCTTCCAGGGCCAGTCATTATTCCATTGTCGCGGGCAAATTTAATAAAATCCCAAACGATTAAAAAGTAATCAACATATCCCATCTTTTCTATCACAGAAAGCTCGTAGTTTAGCCTTTCCATCACTTCATCAGTTGGATTTGGATACCTTTCATACAACCCATCAATGCAAAGTTTTCTCAAATATTCATCAGATTTCATGCCGTCTGGCACTTCATACTTAGGAAGCTTCGTTTTATTAAATTCAAATTCCAGATTGCACATATCAGCAATTTTTACCGTATTCTCCAAAGCTTCCTTGCAATATGAAAACATCTCATACATTTCATCAGGGGACTTTAAATAAAACTGATCTGTTGGAAATGACATCCTATCAGCATCATCCATGTTTTTACCTGTCTGAATGCACAAAAGGACTTCATGCGCCAAATGATCCTCTTTATTAAGGTAGTGAACATCGTTTGTGGCCACAAGAGGTATGTTTAGCTCTTTTGAAAGCTTTATCAATTCTGAATTTACTTTTTCTTGTTGGCTTAAACCGTGGTATTGAAGTTCCAAATAAAAGTTTCCTGTCCCAAAAATAGAGTTATAAAAAATAGCAGTCTCTTTAGCTTTTTCATAATCATCAGATAGGAGATATGATGGTATTTCACCGCCAAGACATGAGCTAAGCGCTATAAGACCTTCACTGTGTTCTTTTAAGTACTGATGATCGACCCTTGGTTTATAGTAAAAACCATCAATAGATGCCTTTGAGACAATTTTCATCAAATTTTCATATCCAGTCATGTTTTTACATAGTAAAATTAAATGATAATTTACGTTATCTATGCCGTATTCTTTATCGTATAGTGATCTTGGAGAGACGTAAATCTCACATCCAATTATAGGTTTTACACCATAAGATACTGCTTCTTTGTAAAAGTCGATGGCGCCGTACATGACACCGTGATCTGTAATAGCTATAGAGTTCATTCCAAGCTCTTTTGTCCTCTTTATAAGCTCTTTTATTCTGCATGAACCATCAAGAAGGCTGTATTCGCTGTGAACGTGCAAATGTACAAACATCATAATCACCTTAAAAAAGTTTTTTGTTCTTTAAAAGCCTCAAAGACATCAGCGCTTTTGCAATCATTGTTTCTTCGTATAAAACCGATATCTCAACTTTACAGAAATTACCGCTATAGTCAATAATAGAAGTATTAACCTCAATTGTTTTTTCAGCTTGTAGAGGCCTTATAAAATAAACTAAAAAATTATCTACAACGGCATCAAATCTTTTATTTCTCGTCACTGAAGATATGCCGCATTCGCTCATAAGCATCATGAGGGCGCTGCTGCTGACCGTTCCTAATTGGTTTACCATGTTTTGCGGTATCGTACCATAAAATTTCATCCCATCTTGTGTTTTCTCAGCATGAAAGTCTTTTAGCAATGTGTCATTGATAGTCTCCTCAATCTGAGGCTGTTTTGCCATGTACTGAAGAGCTTTTATCACATCTTCTCTACTTATGATGCCGACAAGTTCTTTATTATTGGTAACAGGCAAAACCTCTATATTCCACCATATCATTAGATGGGCTGCAAAAGCTACAGTCGTAGTTTCAGTGACATATATTGGATTTCTGGCCATTATGTCTCCTATTTTATCATCATCGTCAGCTTTGGCTATTTCTCTTGATGTAACTATTCCAACTAAAGTACCGCTTTCATCTACAACAGGATACCTTGTATGACTTGTCTTATTTAACAATAACTTCCAATCATTTACTGTCTGATTTGTCGTCATGTAGATAGGATTAGATGACATAATATTGCTTACAAGCAGTACCCTTTTTTTTGTCATCCTCTCATTGATTGCTTTATTGATTAAGGTTGCCACGGTAAATGTATCATACGTAGTTGAAATCAAAGGCAATGAAAGCTTATCTGCCAAAGTTTTGACTTCCATCTTAGCATCAAATCCACCCGTTATAAGGACGGCAGCACCTGCTTTTAATGCTGCCATCTGTGCATTATCTCTATTGCCTAGTATAATAAGATCACCTGGTTGAATGTATTTTACCATTTCTTCAGTTGTCATGGCACCTATCAAAAATTTGTTAAGCTCTATATTGAGCCCATTCTCTCCGCCTAAAACAATTCCATCCACAACATTCTTTATTTCCTCGTACGTCAGTCTATCAAAGGACTTACTTTTAGGCTTTGTCCTTATGGTACCTGCTCTCGGAATAGTTGTCACAATGTACATGCTTTCTGCATCTTTTATGGCTTTATACGCAGTGCCTTCACTTATCTTTAAAGCCTGCGCTAAACTCCTTACTGAGATTTTAGTTCCTTCTGGCAGGCTTTTTAGATACTCCAGCACCCTCTCATTTTTAGTCATAAAAAAATCATCCTTCATGCAAAAAAGGTTTCCTAAGAAACCTTTTTAGATTATTCTTCTCCAAATTTTGAATCAATTAAATCAACAAGTGTCTTAATTGCTTCTTGCTCGTCGCTGCCATCAGCGATAAGTTTCACTGTATTCCCCTGTGCAACTCCTAATGACATAATACCCATGATGCTTTTTGCATTTACCTTTTTATTTTCTTTTTCCACCCATATCTGTGATGAAAATTTGCTTGCCGCTTGTACAAACAAAGCTGCTGGTCTCGCATGAAGACCTGTCTTATTTTTAATTTCTACTGTCTTTTCAGTCATAGTTATTGACTCTCCTCTCTTTTAATTTTGATACAATTTCTTCAATTTTTCTTAATCTATGATTGACTCCTGATTTTCCAACAGGAGGATCTAGCATTTGACCCAATTCTTTAAGGCTTATATCTGGATATTTAAGCCTTTTCTCTGCAATCTCTTTTAAACTATCCGGGAGATAATTAAGCCCTACGCTGTTCTTTATATAATTTATATTCTCTATCTGCCTCAATGATGCATTGATGGTCTTTGTAAGATTAGCAGTCTCGCAATTAACAAGCCTGTTTACATTATTCCTTATGTCTTTATATACGCGTATATTTTCTAAGTTCAATAAGGAATTATGTGCCCCCATTATGTTTAGGACATCTACTATTTGTTCTCCCTCTTTTAAGTATACTACATAATTATTTTTTCTTGCAATAATTTTTGAATGCAAATGATAATTATTTATTAATTTGCTTAAATCCTTAGCATGATCTAAATTGTGCGTTATAAATTCCAAATGGTACGCCTTTTCCGGATCGCTAATCGAACCACCTCCAAGAAAAGCACCTCTAATGTAGGCCTTCTTACAACACTTTTTGCTGACAATGCTTTTGTCTATGCCATAATTTAACTTACTGCCTTCACCGTCATACTTTAAAAGTCCAACTTCTTTCAATATGTTCTCTGCTGCAGCCTTGTCAGAGACCAAAATCAAATAGCTTAAGGATTTTTTTAGTTGGCTATTTCTCCTCACCATCACCTCTGCTACCACATTAAATATATCTTTTAAAAGCTTAAATGCTAATCTTGCCACAGAAGCATTTTCAGTTACAAGGCTTAAACTAATTCTCTGATGACCATATATAGATATTGAACCAATTGTTCTTATCAAAGCAGCAAGTTCAGCTAATTTGCAACAGCTATCGTCAGGGTATATTCTTGACAGCTCATTTTTTGTGATAGACGAAAAGGACATAATAATCACCTCGCAGGGTCCTATATCTATTATACTACATAATTTTAAAAAAACTCCTATAATTTTTTTATAGGAGTCTAAAAATAATTTAGAAATCTAACTTTTTTCTTTCCCACTCTAAATAATCTTTCGAGGTTTTCCAGTCAGATATTTCTCTTGATGAAAGCCAATCTTTGAATTCTTTATAGTCTTTCCACTCTTCATATTCGCCAAGTTCATTTAACCTTTTTGCAGCTAAAAATCTAAAAATATCAAGGCTTCCATACAACTTTTCGTATTCTTTATAGTAGTGATAATCTCTTCCGTATCTCCCATTTGCCTCCATAATCTCACCCCAATTACAATATGGAAAGATGGCACTTAGCCATATTTTAATATATACTGCATAATATTCACAAATCTCAAATAAGGTTACTTAACATACATCATCTACGAAATTTTGTGCAACCCATTGCATTACTGATTTTTTAATATTATAATATACTTAAAAGTTTTATAAGGAGGTATAAAATGGACAGAGGAAAACTTCCAAGAGTAGCATACTTTTGCATGGAATACGGACTTCATTCGGATTTTAAACTTTACGCTGGAGGCCTTGGAATCTTAGCAGGTGATCATTTGAAAGCCGCAAAAGAACTTGGCATGCCTCTTGTAGGCATCGGCATCCTATGGAAACAAGGTTATACAGAACAACACATAGGCGAAGACGGTTATCCTTATGATGCATATCATAACTACAAATACGATTTTCTAAAAGATACAGGTGTGAAAGTAAAAGTTAAAATTAGAAATCAAGATGTATACTGCAAAGTCTGGCTTGTAGATAGTTTTGACAATGCACCACTGTATCTTTTAGATACGGATATACCCGAAAACGGAGATAGATGGATAACAGGACAACTTTACGGGTGGTTTGGCGAAGAAAGAGTTGCACAAGAAATCGTGCTTGGAATCGGTGGCGTAAAGGCTTTAAGAGCGTTGGGAATTGACATCGATGTCTATCACTTTAATGAAGGCCATGCAGCATTAGCAGCATTAGAACTCATACGGGAGAAAATGGAAAATAAAAATATGACGTTTAATGAAGCTTGGAATGCAACACGACAAGAAGTTGTCTTTACGACACATACACCTGTAATTGAAGGGAACGAATCTCACAACATAGAGCTTCTCATGTACATGGGCGCAAACAACGGTCTAACAATTGAGCAAATGTCTCAAATAGGCGGAGTTCCTTTTAATATGACTGTTGCAGGGCTAAGACTTTCACGAATTGCAAACGGTGTCGCAAAACTACACGGACAAACCGCAAATAAAATGTGGGCACATGTTGATAATGCGGCTCCAATCATATCAATTACAAACGGTATTGACAGAAAAACATGGGTAGATAGTAGAATCACGGAAGCATACAATAAAGGTGAAAATCTCCTGAAAACACATAATATAATAAAGCAAGAATTAATTGATTTTGTATATGATCGCACTGGTGTAAAACTTGATTCAGACAAATTGCTAATAGGCTTTTCAAGAAGAGCTGCTCCTTACAAGAGAAGTGAACTTATTTTCACAAATGATGAAGTTATAGGTGAATACTTAAAATCAAGAAAAATCCAAATGGTGTTTTCTGGAAAAGGACATCCTTTAGATGATGTTGGAAAAAAAATCGTAGCAAAACTAATTGAGATGACCAAAAAATACCCAGAAAGTGTCGTATTTCTTCCAGATTACGATATGACAATAGGCAAAATGTTGACAAGAGGTTCAGACGTTTGGCTTAACAATCCTCGAAGGCCAAAGGAAGCAAGTGGTACATCTGGCATGAAAGCTGCTATGAACGGTGTATTAAACTTAAGTATTTTAGATGGCTGGTGGCCTGAAGCTTGCATTGACGGTGTAAATGGCTGGCAATTTGGCGATGGATTTGAATCTGATGATGTGGAAATTTTAGATAAACATGACCTAGAAGCTTTGTACAATGTATTGTTAAATAAAGTTGTACCAACATATTACAACGATAAGGCAAAATGGGAAAATATGATGAGAGAAAGCATTAAAACAACCTATGATGCCTTTTCAGCAAATAGAATGCTTAAAGAATACTACGAATTAATGTATGCAAAACATTAAATATCCCATGATTTAAGCCGGACAAATAGTCCGGCTTTATTCCATAAAGATTAACTTAAAATATTCATTAATTTATTTCAAAATATAGGCACAGTTTGGCTCTAATGATACAATTTTACCCTTTATTTTTATCTTACCCATTCCTAAAATATCCATCTTCCCTTGTACGCCATTTAATAATATTGAATGCTCTTTGCTGCTATTATTTATTATTACAATAATCGATTTACCTTTGTATTCCCTTTTGAAACTTATAATTCCATCTCTCGCATAAAGTGTCTTGTATGTTCCATATCTTAGTTCTTCATTTTCCTTTCTCAAAGAAATAAGCTTTTTATAAAAATTAAATAACTTTAAGTTTTGTTTTTCTTCATTCCAAATCATACATCTTCTACAATCAGGATCATAACCACCAACCATACCAACTTCATCTCCATAATATATATATGGAACTCCAATATATGTAAATTGAAAAACCAATGCCAGCTTCATCCGCATTACCATGCCATTACACATTGTCAAAAATCTCTCTGTATCATGGCTTCCTATTAGGTTTAGCATAGCCCTATTAACACCATCCATATGCCTCATCAATTGTTCAGTCATAATAGTATTAAATCGTTTTGCATCTATGCTTCTCTTTGCAAAAAAGTCAACAAGAGCATTCTTAAAAGGATAATTCATGACACTATCAAACTGGTCACCATAAAGCCAAGGCGATGCATCATGCATAACCTCACCGACAATTATAGCATCATGCTTGGCTTTTTTCACAATCTCCCTAAATCTTCTCCAAAAATGATGGTCTATTTCATTTGCAACGTCAAGCCTCCAACCGTCGATGTCAACTTCTTTAATCCAATATTCGGCAACATTAAGCAAATACTCCTGTACATCAGGATTTTTAGTCATAAGCTTCGGCATTCTCCATTCATGATCCGCAAAAGCTTCGTATGTTGGAACAGGTGTTGTTTTTATAGGCCACTCATAAACATTAAACCAGTCCCAATATTTTGAATCTCTCCCATTCTTAATCACGTCTTGAAATGCAAAAAAGTCATAGCCACAATGATTGAAGACAGCATCAAAAATAACTCTTATCCCATTTTTGTGACATTTATCAATTAATTCTTTAGCCTTATTAGTATCACCAAAATGAGGATCTATTTTATAATAATCTGATGTATTGTATTTATGTGTTGACGGTGACAAAAATATTGGCGTCATGTATATCGCATTAATTCCCAGTTCCTTAAGGTATTCAACTTTATCAATAATCCCCTGAATATCGCCCCCAAAAAATGTATTTGGTTCAGGTTTCTCACCCCAATGTCTCACATTCTCCGGATCATTTGATTTATCTCCATTGTTGAACCTATCAGGAAATATTTGATATATGATGCAATCGCTTGTCCACTTTGGTGCAAAAAAAACATCCATATCACATATGTAAGGAAACTGGAAAAATCCATGAAAACTATTTTCTGGCTTCTCCTCATAAAAACCTGATTCTGTATAGTAGACTCTTTCATTCTTCATAGATATTAAGTAAAAAAAGTATACAAATTTCTTGTTTAATTTAAGTGTCGTTTCATAATAATCGAATAACTCATTTGATTGAGTTAAAAACATTTCTTTTACTTTGAACTTACCCATCCAATCATATCTGTCACGATAAAAAATGTAACATCTTTTTATATCTGTAGAAGCAGTTCTTAAGACTATATGGAGCTCATCCTTATTTAAAGGATATGCAAACGGAACATCACTTTTGTGATATATAGCTTGTCTTATCATACAATACCCCTTTCTCATTTTTCAAGTTTTACAGTCACTGGTGCTGGAATATCAATGTGTGGTATTTCTTTGCCATCTACCGTTATTTTAGCATCTGGCGGATTACCCATCAAGATTTCTATGCTGTTTTTGACATCAAAAGTTTTTATCATGCCTGATGTCATCAAATACTGATAGGTATTGACACCATCCACTTTCACACTAACCCAACATTTTTGTCCAGGTACAGATAGATCGACTTTGTATGAATCAGCGACAGGTGAAACTTTATAATCGAATTCGCTTTTTGTGCTGTTTACCAAATTAAACGTAGTTGTCTTCTCATTATTGCTATAAACATCACTTGAAGTAGTATTATTTTTATTTTGATTTTGTGATTTATGAGTAGTGTTATTCGTGCTTTGCTCTGTACTTGGAAGAGGCGCCAGTCCTTTATTTATCTGGCTTACCATGTAATATATGCCAAATGCAAAAAGGCACACCACTAAAACCCCTATAAATGGCTTTATAAACCTTCTAAGGAGCGCCGATAAATCAAAAGAGCTTTCTTCTTCTAAAGGTGTAGTCACATATTGTACTACATCATCCTTTTCTTTAGGTTCCTCAAAAAGATAGCTATATTTTTTTAACAGTTCACCAGCATCTAAGCCTACAGCCTCTGCATAGCTCTTAACAAACCCTTTTGCATAAACTAAAGCTGGTATTACATTAAAGTCACCATCTTCTATAGCTTTCAAATATCTCGTGCGAATTTTCGTAATCTCCTGAAGATCGTCAAGTGTCATGCCTTTTTTTAATCTCGCATTTTTAAGTACATCACCAAGTTCATTCATAAAATCACCTCATCGTCGATCTTCCATAAAAAATAATCTATTTATATACAAATATAAGTATACCAATAATTTATAATTTTTTCGATATCCAGATAAAAAATTTAATATTTTTTTATATTTTTCAATCTCCGTCTCTCCAATAAATCTTTAAATGCCTCTAATCTCGTCTGATACCCTGCTTCACCGGTTTTTTCATCGTAGCTTAGTGACATAACCGGTATGTTTTTATCACTGCTTACTTTGGCGATTATTCCCTGTGCGACAATTTCAGGCGTACAAGTAAAAGGAAAAATCTGTATTATTCCATCGTAATTTTTTTCTGCATATTTTACAGTGTTTGCAACTGTATTTAAACCATGACCACCAATATCCCTTTCTAAATACCCATGCGCATATTTTTTAAATTCCATTCTTTGAGGCAATTTAAAAGCACTGTTTATTAAATAATCAGAGAGAAAATCAGTTTTAGTAACTTCTATGCCTAATTCATTCAACGATCTTAAAATATCTAAATTAGAAAAAGGTTCAAGCATAAGATATATTTCCCCTACTAAAGCGACTTTAAGCTGAATTTCCCTTTTTATGGTTGCATTTTGTTTCAACTTTTCCAAGCCTTCTTTGTAAATGCTATCTAGCTCTTTTTTGTTTTTCGCATTTTTTATTTTTTCCATGTAGTCTTCAAAAATTTTAGTCGTAATTCCTATTTCATTCTCATGTGCTCTTAAGATTAAAAGCTTTTTTTCAAACTTATCAGCAATTATCATTTTTTGAACAGCGAAAATAAAAGCCTTCAAAGCATCTTTCCAATATACGTCTGGAAAATACGATGAAAGTTCTTTTAAAAAATCAACTAACCTTCCATGAGGCGGATCTAATATTATCATGTTAAACTTATACCCTAAATCTATCAATGTTTCTTTTTGTGCTTGCCCATAATAGCCAAACCTGCAAGGTCCTATGCCACCCAACATTATTATAGTATCAGCACCGTTTTCAAGTGCTTCTATAAAATTCCCCAGATTTATCTTATATGGAAGACAGACAAACTCAGGTGAATATTTTACTCCAATTGACAGGGTTTTATTAGTCACAGGTGGCGGCTCCACAACTTCTACATTGATTCCTTCAAACATCGTCTTTAATATCATATTTAACGAACCCATATGTGGATATGTTATTTTCATGCCATAATCTCTCCTTTGCGCCATCTTAATAAATCAATAAATGCTTCTAACCTAGTATTTAAACCTGCCTCACCAGTATGTTCATCAATGGTTATGGACATAAATGGAATCTTGCCATCTCTTTTATAATCTCTTTCTAAAAGATCTTCAGTAATAGAGTCTGGTCCACATCCAAATGCTGAAACAGAAATTACACCATCCACGTCTTCACTCTCGATAAAATATTTACCTGCACCTAAAATATCCCTTCCATAATTCCAAAATAAATCTTTTTGAAGTTTGCTGGCGCCCTTTTCAATTTTATCCCTTTCTATCATATTTGTCGTAAGCACATAAGCTCCCATATTCTTAAGCCTATTTATCAACCCCATAGATAAATAATCATCCATTATGTCGTAGGAATGAGCTAATAAGGCTATTTTTAAATCCCCTTTTGTATTTGCGTCTAATTTTTTCCCTTCCATAATTTTTATTGCTTCTGTATTTGAAAATCCTTCTCTAATAATGCATTCAAAAGTCCTTTGCCTTTTTAAAGATTTTTCGTATGCATCTTTAATTTTACTTGTGCCATCAACAAACAGTTTGCCAACTCTCAAAATTTCTCTTTCCATAAACTCTTCTCCACGATAGTAATCAATCTTCATATCTATTATTTGTGGCAAATCAGAAATCAGATTTCTCACTAAGTCAGGCAAACCTAAAAATTTTGAGCAGAGATATCTACGCCTTTCTACGCTTATGACTCTTGGAACAAATATATAATCAACACCCTTTTCCTTCAAATCAATCACATGACCCATAAATGTCTTGACAGGAAGGCAGGTTTCATCCACGCAAGTCTTGATGCCATCATCAATTATTTTTTTACATGTATCACTGGAAGTAACCACTTCAGCACCCAGTTCTTCAAAAAATGTTTTCCACATAGGATAAAAGTTGTAGTATAAAAGCCCTTTTGGAATACCAACTTTTTTACTCATCTCTTACCTCCAAGTATTTTAATAAAATCAAAACACTATTATTTTTAACATTAAACAACCATAATATACAAAAAAACACCGGAATGTATTCCAGTGTTTACAATTTGTTCCATGTGTAACATTTTATCCTTTTACAGCACCAGCTGCAAGTCCCTGCTGCAAATACCTCTGCAACGCCATAAATATGATTACAAGAGGCAATGATGCTATAACAGACGCTGCCGCAAATAATGTCCAATGGGCTGAAAATTGATTTGTAATAAATCTTTGCAGTCCAAGTGCTACAGTATAACTCTCAGGTGATTTCAGTACAGCACTCGATAATATAAATTCGCTATATGTCCCTATAAAGCTAAACAAAAATATTACAACAAGCATAGGTGCAGTAAGTGGCAATATTATCCTAATAAATATTTGCCAATATGATGCACCATCAACCAGTGCCGCTTCATCAAGTTCTTTTGGCAATCCATCTATATACCCCTTTAGAAGCCATATATTAAAAGCACTACCACCTGCAAGCACCAAAACAAATACATATAAATTATCGAGCAAATCTAATTTTGCCAAAATTCCATATATCGCTGGCAAAGACATAAATGTCGGAAACATCTGTAAAATCAAAAGGGTCATTAATCCATTTTTTCTTCCAACGAATTTCATTCTGCTAAATGCATATGAGGAAGTAGATGTTAAAATAGATTGTATGATCGCCACACCAAAGCACAAAATCATGCTGTTTTTTATCCATGTTAATAGTTGTGTTTTCTGAAACAAGTCTATATAATTTTGAAAGCTTATTTGCTTTGGAAAAATCGTACCGGAGAAGAAAGCATCACCTGTCCCTAACGAAGCACCTACAACCCATGCTACAGGGAAAAGAATTATTACAATAAAAATCCAGATTATAACTCTGCTAACCCACAAAGTAACTTTCTCATTTGGACGCATTTTTCGATCTTCTTTTAATTTCTTTTTATTCATATTTGCATTAGCTGAATCCATCAATCTAGTCCACCTCCTCAAATGCATGCGTCATCCTCATATTTACATAGCTTAATGTCCCAATTATCAAAAATATAATTATTGACAATGCTGATGCTAAATCGTATCTATTAAATTGCATAGTCATTTTATAAGCCGCACTTACAAGTAAATCTGTAGTACCAGCAAAAGCTGTATCTGTTCTTGGAGGACCTCCACCAGTTATCAAAAACACAGAACCGAAATTATTAAAATTAAAAGCAAATGATGAGATAATAAGTGGCAGCGCCGATGACATAAGCATAGGAAGTGTTATAAGTCTTAACTTTTGAAACCAAGTAGCACCATCCAAATCTGCTACTTCATATAATTCTGGTGGTATAGCTTGTAATCCACCCAAAGATGCATTCATCATAAAGGGATATCCCATCCACGCACTGGCAATTATTATTCCCACTCTTGCCCAGAACGGATCAGTAAGCCAAGGAATTTTTGAAATATGCAAGTAACTTAACAAAGTATTTATTCCACCATAATCTTGATTATACAGGCCCTGCCAAGCTAATATTGCAATTGTTGATGGCAATGCCCAGGGAATTATAAGTATGGCTCTATAAATATTCGTTTCCCACATATTTTTGTTGTTGAGTAAAACCGCTAAAAATAAACCTATGACATAATTAGCCAATGTTGCTATCGCTGCAAAAACCACCGTCCATAAAAGCACTGGTAAAAAAACCGTTCTTAACGGTCCATTGATAATATCTATAAAGTTTTTAAATCCTACAAACTGATATTGTTTAAAATGATTTAAGCTGAAGTTAGTAAACGCAATATATATAGTATATGCAATAGGTAAGAAACTTAATACCGTCATTGATAATATTGCAGGTGACAAAAACGCATAAGGTGTCAATTTGTCCCGAATTTTTGTTCCTGTCTTCATAAAATGTCCTCCTCTAAAATAATTGGAAAGGGGCACTTAGCCCCTTTATTTATTGCTGAGTAGCAATACCCTGCTTTATCTGATTGACCATATCATCTGCGGCCTTATCAGGAGTAGCCTTACCTGATGTTACAAGCTGCAGTGCATTACCAGCCGGTGTCCAAACTGCTGTCATAGCAGGAATGTTTGGCATAGGAATAGCATTCTTAGCTTGTTCAGCAAATGCATTTAAAATATCATTGTTTTTAACCTCATCATTGTTTAACACAGAATTGAGAACTGGGATTCTATTACCTGTTTCAAAAAGAGGCAATGCTGTGTTTTGAGCAAGATATTTTAATAAATCCCACGCTTCTTGTTGATGTTTAGAATTAGCGCTTACAAAAGCTGCCTGTACACCAGCAAATGAAGGCATCGGCTTTCCATCGACTGTCGGCAATGGAGCTACTTTAAAAGGAACATTTGCTTTCTTAAACCCATCAACATCCCATGGACCACTTATATAAAGTCCTATCTTTCCGTTTTGGAAATTGCCTTTAGCTATATCGCCTTTAATATCGGCAGTCATAAACTTATAAGTTTTTACAAAATCCCTTATCAAAGACAAACCTTTTTTCGCACCATCATTATTCAACCCTATATCATTTGGATCGAGAGCTCCTCCATTATTTTTAAATACATAACCACCATAAGCAGCCATAAATGCAAAGCTGTAGTAGAAATTATTTATATCATACTGGAATCCAACTTGCTGTCCAAGCTTAATCAAGTCGTCAAGTGTAGCTGGAGGAGTTTGAACTTTGCTTGTATTGTAGAAAAGTCCGTATGTCTCCATTGATAATGGTATTGCGTACATTTTTCCATCATATGAAACTGCATCTATGCTCATCGGGACATAATCAGATTTATTAATGACTCCGTCAGGTACTTCCGCTAAAAGTCCAGCCTTTTGGAATGTTCCAAGATTATCATGGGGCAATCCAAACATAATATCTGGCCCTTTACCGCTCTGAGCTGCCGTAGAAAATGCCTGGAAATCACTCTGATCAGCCAATACTTTTACTTTATTGCCTGTCTCTTGAGCCCATTTGTTAGCGATTTCTTGTACCTTAGCTATTTCAGGATCTGTCAAATGTGACCATATTGTTAATTCAACTGGCTCCTTTTTTTGCTGCGTTTGAGCAGTGTTATTAGAACTATTATCTGAAGACTTTGATTCATTTGTCTTGCTGCTACCACAGCCGGTTAAAACAACTGATAATAGCAATACCATGGCAGTAAGTATTGCAAAAATTTTTGTGTACTTTTTCATGTAAATCCTCCTCACAAAATAAAATTTTATGATTTTTTGGGTATACCCCAAAATTTTACTTCAAACTTCAATATAAGCTTTTATTACAATGTTTACATGTGTAGTTATTGCATATCTGTCACTGCTTTACATAGATTTTCTACATATCAGTTCTACAACCAAATAAAACGACAACACACTCTATCTTTCTTCAACATAATGACAAATTGATGTACATTAACTAAAAATGCTGCAGACAAACTTCACAATCATAATCTTTTACTAACATCATCTCCTTAGTGATTACTATTTAATTACAGCAATCGCTTTCTTTAACACTATTTTTAAAAGCGCCTAACTGCAAATAAAATTTGCAATCGCTTGCGCCACCTTTAATATAATTGTATCTCCAGATTCAAATATTGTCAATATACTTTTTATAAAAATTATTATTTTTGTTTATTACAAAAGTTACTTAACATTTCAATCAATGCTATTATATAATTGTTTTTAAATTTTTGCAATTACAATTTTTATTAAATTTCATTAAATATAAACAAAGCGATGTTAATTTCAAACTATTCTATATATTCCATTTGCAATTTTATGTATTAATGTTATAATATTATTATGCAATCGTTTGTGTTCTTTGCTTATTTAACTTAGAGGAGGAATAATTATGAACAAAAAATTGTTAACACCTCAAACCACTCGTAAGCAAAAACCAGCTTTAATCAAACCAAATTTACAAAAACTTGTAATAAACAACAAAAGCATTTTTACTAAGTTAATGGTTTTTATTGCTTTAATTATAATTTTGCCACTTACATTTACAGGTTATATGTCTGCAAACAAATCTACTCAAATTCTAAAAGCTCGCATCGACGTTTCTAACAAGGATACTCTTGGGCTTATAAATAATTATGTAAATCTTTTTAAAAATGATGTAGAAACTCAGCTTACCATTCTATCTGATAACAGTCAATTATTAAGTTACGGCAAAACAGATTTTACAACAGATAAGCAAAATCTTCAAGACTTATTTACCAATATTTTAAATGCAAAAAACAGTAAAATATCAATAATCTATTTTGCAACACCTGACAAAAAAATGATTCAATCACCAGATTTACCTCTTGATTCAAATTATGACCCAACCGCACAAAAATGGTACAAAGATGCAATAGAAAATCCTGACTCAATAATATGGACAGGGCCCTACAGCAATAATGGTACAAACAGTGCAGTTTTTACTGTATCAAAAGCTATTAAAAGCTCATTAACATCTGCCGCCTCTGATGTAATAGGTGTTTTAGCCTTTGATATTAACCTTGATTCCCTTTCTAATATGATTTCATCAATTGCGATAGGTAAAACTGGAAATGTATATATTTTATCAAAAGACGGTATTATATTAGCAAGTAAAGATAAAAATAGCCTTTTCACATATATAACCAAAAGAGATTATGGCAAAAAGATGATTTCTTTAAATGATACCACTTTTCAATATACTGATAACGGAATAGTAAAATTTGCAACGATAAAAAATCTCAGCAACTTCGGTTGGAAAGCAGTTATTGATATGAATTCTTCAGAACTCAATGATAGTGTGTCACAAATAAAATACAATATAATTTTATTTAGCTTAATATGCCTCCTGATAGGGCTTCTAATAGCATATTTCTTCTCAAAAGGCATTACATCTAATATAAAGAAGATCATGCAAACCATGAATGAAGCTTCAGAAGGAAACATAACTCAAAAAATAAATATAAAAGCAAAAGATGAAATTGGATTACTTGCAAATGGTTTTAATGAAATGATTGATGGCATTAAAAATCTCATAATAGAAGTATTTAATGCCGCAAACAATGTTAATTTATATTCCGAAAAATTGACTTCTTCATCAAAAAAAGCAGAATTAATAACAAACGAAGTAGCTATTGCAATGAAAGAAATTGCAGAAGGAGCTCAAGAACAAGCTAAAGATGCTGAAAATAGTGCAGCACTTACAGATGAATTAAGTAAACATGTAGATATTGCAATTAAAAATTCAGAAAACATAAATAATGAAACAAACAATGTAATTTACGCTACTAATCAAGGAATCGAAAATATAAAAGATTTAAGTGAGAAATCTAAATTAACTGATTTAATGCAAAATAAAGTAAAAGAATCGACTTCATACTTAAAGAAAAAATCAATAGAAATTGGCAATATCGTAGAAACAATAACTTCAATTGCAGATCAAACTAATCTTCTATCACTAAATGCTGCTATAGAGGCAGCAAGAGCAGGTGAAAGCGGCAAAGGATTTGCTGTTGTTGCTGATGAAGTCAGAAAACTCGCAAGTCAGTCATCGAAAGCAGCTAATACTATAGAACAGATAATAAGAGAGATACAAACTAACATAGATACAACATATAAAATTGTTGAAGATACTACCTCATCAATAGAAGAACAAAATAAAGCATTGGACAAAACAATACATACTTTCTATGATATTCAGTCAGCTGTAGATTGTATTGTCAGTGAACTAAAAAGATTAAATGATTCGATGGAGAGGATATCGCAAAGTAAAACTAATATGATAACATCTATTGAAAATATAGCATCTGTAACTGAAGAAACGGCAGCATCTACTGAAGAAATCTCTTCATCTGCTGAAACTCAAAAAGAAGCGATAGATGAAATATCAAAATATGCAAGAGATTTAAATGCTATTGCTAACACATTAATGGCTGCTGTTAACAAATTTAAGATAAGTAAATAAATTAAGAATAAATTAAGGGTCAAGAAATCAGAACGATTAGATCTCTTGACCCTTATTATTTTAATCTACTGTTGCCAATTTACAATTACAGTGCCTGTACCAGATGATGGAACTGTATAAGTATGGTTACTACCACCTTCCCATGTTATCGTATTGCCATTTTTCTTTATAAACTTAAATTGTATTGTTGTGCCCGCTGGAACACTTACGTCATAATACCATGTAGGATACTGATATACTACCTGATTAAACATTGGTCCGATTGCTTTTGACGTATCCCAGTTTCCCAGCTCAGCCACATTACCAGTAAGATAAACATTCTCTCCATACACTGTACTTGCATTATTTACAACAAATCTAACACATACCTGATTACCCGTAAGAATGTTAATATTATTATAAGTATTGCTTGTAGTACCACTTGAAGTTTTTAATGATACATTATATTTACCAGGTGTCACCGAAGGAATTTTTACTTTTACCTCTGTATCATTCCAAGAGACAATAGTACCAGCCGTTGAACCAAACAAAATTTGTCCGGCTGTCGTACCAAATCCCCTTCCATCTATTGTTATAGTTTGTCCTGCTTTTGTCATTGTTGGTCCAACATGTCCTATCAACGGAGAATTACTTGAACTTACATACTGCCATACTGCAACTTCACCGGCACCAAGTGTAAATGGTGTTACAGAGCCATCACTTGCGACAGAAATACTATTACCATTCAAAAGTCCGCCAAGAACATCCGTATAAGTACCAGCAGGAAGCGCTGTATACAACCCTGTTATATTATAACTTGTTGAGAGGTTTCTATTTATAGCAACAAGGGCAACATTATTTCCAAATTTTCTTTCGTATATATAAACATCATTGTTTATCCAACGTTGCTGAGTAGTACCATAAGCAATTGCAGGATTGGATTTACGCAAAGGAGCAAGTTTTTTAATTACATTATATGCTGTAGTTGACGTATTAAATGACGTCATCATAGCTCTATTATAAGGGTCTCCGTTGCCTGTCATGTACTGTTCTGTTCCATAATATATAGCAGGTACTCCTCGTGAGGTCAATGTAAATGCTAATGCTTGTTCAACTGGACGAGTAGAACCGCCATTATAGAATCTATCCATATCATGATTATCAATAAAAGTAACCATATCATTTATAAAATTATAATCAGATGCAGTTGATTGAATCATCGAATCAAGTCCATACATAGTATCTGTATTATCCCTAAATACCTGCCTCACTTTTTGAGAAAACCTAAAGTCCAAAAGACTCATACCGCTTTCATTTGCAAAGTATGTGTTATTCGCATCAACTTCATTCGTTCCAAGAAACCACTCTCCAAATGTAAATACAGGCCTATAGCTCAATATGCTATCCATAAAATTTTTCTGCCATCCAAATGGCATATGTTTTACAGCATCTAAACGTATACCGTCTATTCCCATATCAAGCCACACCTTAATTGCTGATTTTAAGTATGAATCGATTGTACTATTCTGTTGATTTAAATCTGCTAAATCAAATAAGTTGCGATAAATACCATCTTCATAAGATGAAAAATCTGTTCCTCCATAATGATGAAAATATCCGTTTGTATCGTTTGTATACCCACCAAGCAATGTTCCATTGTCGTATAGCTTTCCATTTTCAGCATAAGTAGGATCTGTTTCAGATGCAGGTGAAGTATGATTTGGTGCAAAATCAATAATTACTTTTATGTTATGGGCATGAGCTGTATTGATCAAATTTTGAAAATCAGTAAAGCTTCCAAAGTATGGATTTGTTTTCTTAAAATCACGAGCCCAATAGCCATGGTACGATGTACTCCCACCAAAAGTTGAATCAGGTAAGACTGCATAAATATTTTCTACAGGTTGAGATATCCAAATTGCTGTTACACCCATGCCTGTTAGATATCCATCATTTATCTTGTTGATAATACCCTGCCAGTCTCCGCCAAAGTACTTTTTTAAACTTGTATGTGTTGGATCATACAAGTCACCAGTTGGATTATTACTGGTATTTCCATCAACAAATCTATCAGTAACAATCTGATAAATTACATCTGTCGAGTAATTGACAACATTGCTTACTGCAGTATCAGAAGCCGCTTGTATTGGTGCTGTTAATCCAAAAACAAGTGTAAGTGAAAGCATCAGCACCAATATTAATTTAAACGTTTTTTTCATGTAAGACCCTCCTTTTAATTATTTTTTTGATTAGCGAGTTGTTTAATAATTTATTGGTTTTCAATCACTCCTTTCTGTTATATAAAAGCAATCGATATTAATGTCAAAATACTTTTATATCGATTGCATATCGTCTATAATTTTAAATTAACTTGTTTTAAATACAAATATTCATCTTACTGTTTAACAGCACCAGCTATTATAGCTGTGACTAACTTTCTCTGCGCCAAGAAGTAGAAAATTACAACGGGTAAAATTGCTATAGTTAGTCCTGCCATACCTAGATTCCATTGCTTTGTGTATTGACTAAAGAAGTAAAAAATCATTAGTGGAAGTGTCCTGGAACCAACTTTGTTTATGACTAAAGATGGCAATAAGTAGTCATTCCATATCCACATGATATCCAATACAGCCAAAGTAATTGTAGTAGGATTTAATAAGGGCAATATGATATTCCAGTAAATTCTAAATCTGCTACAACCATCTATTAAAGCTGCTTCATCTAAAGATGTCGGTATTCCTTTTAATGCACCATAGTATAAAAACACGCCTAAACTTGATCCAAATCCCAAGTACATGAATACAAGCCCTGACCTTGTAAGAAAATGAAATTTGCCAAATTCCGCTACCAAAGGAATCATGACAGATTGAAACGGAATCAGCATAGCCACTGTAAAAATCATATATATAATCACACTGCTTTTTCTTTTTACCCTTTGAAGTGCATAAGCCGTCATAGAGGAAAATATTGCGATAATCAAAATGCTAAAAACAGTTATTATTAATGTATTGGAAAATGCTTCACTCAAATTTAAATTTGCGGCTGCTGTTTTATAATTATCCAGCATCAGACTCTTCGGAAGTGACAATGTGTTTGTAAATAGCTCTAATTTTGTCTTGAAAGAATTAACAAGTATTATATAAAAAGGAGATATCCATATCAATGAAAGTACAATTCCTAAGAATGTCAATAAATATTTTTGAACATGAACTTTTTTCATCACATCTCAACCTCTCTTTTCTGTGTCAAGTAAACTTGGATGATAGAAATAACAGCTATTATTAAGAACATTATTACTGCTTTTGCCTGTCCTACAGCCATCTCTTGAGCTGAAAAAGCTGTTTGATATATATTAAGTGTTATCATTTGTGTGGTATTGCCCGGCGCTCCAGCAGTTAATGATAAGTTTTGATCAAACAGTTTAAATGAATTTGAAAGCGTAATAAATAAACTCACTGTAAAAGCTGGCGCTATAAGTGGAAATACAACATTCCTAAATTGTTGCCATGAATTTGCACCATCAATCTTTGAAGCTTCTATTAAATCAGTAGGAATGCTTTCAATATATGCTATATAAATCACCATGACATAACCTATCATTTGCCATGATGTGACAATCACAAGACCCCAAAAGCCAGTATTAGTTGTTGATAACCAGCCTCCAAGCCATCCAATATGTGTAGCATCTGAAATTGTTTGAAACACATCCACAAAAATGAAATTCCATATAAATCCTAATATAAGTCCACCTATTAAATTAGGCAAGTAAAATGCTGTGCGCATGAAATTTCTGGCAAATATTTTTCTCGTGACAAGCATGGCAAGGCTTAAGCCTACCACATTTATAATCACGATACATGCAACAGCAAATTTAGCTGTAAAAAATATTGAATTCCAAAACTCAGCATCATCTTTAAGTGTCATGAAATTTTTCAATCCAATAAATACTGGTTGATTTATTCCATTCCAATCTGTAAATGAATAATATATTCCTATAATAAATGGTATTAATACGACAATAATAAGTGACAATAGTGTTGGGGCTATAAAAAGCCAATACCAAATACCGTTTTTAAAAAATTTCGCTTTTTTTGCCATTGTATTACCTTCCTTCTTGTTCATATTTGTAAAGTGGGAGAATACAATATACTCTCCCACTACAATCTTTAATTATTTTCTCGCATCTGCCCAAGCCTGTTTAGCATGTGAAATTACTTTATCCCAAGTTAACGAACCATTCACATAAAGCTGAATATCAGCACCGAGAACATTTTGACCCCAATTGTTTGGATATCCCATGAATACCCATCCATATGTCTTGCCTTGACTTGCTGCCACAAAAAGCTGCATTCCAAGTGGATCTGATATGCTATTTGAATTGTACCCAGTATATGCTGGCACAAACTTAAACTGCTGAGTAACTATCTGTTTTCCTTCATCTGATGTGTACAACCAATCTAAGAAATCTTTCGCAGCCTTTTGAACATCCGCTGGTTTGTCGCTGTTAACTGCCCAATACATTGGAACACCCTCAGGATATGAGTCCTCTTTATATCCTGGAACAGGGTATGGCAGCATGCCAATATCATTTTGTGCAAAGTTCTTATCAAGCGATTCTAATGTAGGATATACCCAGTTACCTTGCTGAATCATAGCGACTTTTCCAGTTCCAAAAAGCTTTTCAACTTGTGTGCTGTAGTCAAGACTTGCTGTAGGTTGTACTGAATACTTATTCTGAAGATCAATCATCTGCTTCATTGCATCACCATATTTGAATTCTACTGTCTTAGAATTAAATGCTTTCATGACATCTCCATCAAATTCTGGTGACAAGAATGCATTTGATAAATGGAGGCCAGTAACCCAAGTTTCTTTTGCTGGAAAAGCGAAAACAGCTTCAATGCCTAATTCTTTCTTCTTTGAATCTAACGACTTTACAGCATTCACCAACGCATCAAAGGTCTTAATGCTGGATGGATCAATACCTGCTTTGCTGAATATTTGTTTGTTGTAGATTAATCCATATCCCTCTAAATCAAATGGTAAACCATAAATTTTGCCGTCTTGTGTCACACCAGTAAGCGTACCAGGAAGAGCAGCTTTTGCAGCTTTTGTATCTGACAAATCAGCCAATTTTGGCTTCCATGTAGCAACATCCTGTGGTCCACCTACATTGTATATTGCAGGCTCCGAACCCGAATTGAATTTGGCTTTTAATGCAGCACCGTAATCTTGTCCGCCACCTACAGTCTCTAGATTGATTTTAACATTAGGATTTTCTTTCATGTAAGTATTTATAGCATTCTGAAGAGCGTCTTTTATTTCAACTTTGAATTGGAATATATCTAACGTCACAGGTTGACTTGTAGTCTCAGTCTTGTTTTGAGCTGAACTGTTTTCTGAAGTTTTGCTTTGATCAGATTTTGTACTATTTCCGCACCCTGTTATAAGCACTGAAAATGCCATCAAAAGCACCAAAAGCAGCGCAATTACTTTTGAGGTTTTCCTCATAATCAAAATCCTCCTCTTTAATAAGCCAATTTTTTCTATTGACTTATGTGATTTTTAATTATAAAATTTATGCAGTTCCATATTGATAAAAAATGTTTAATTAATCTTATCAGTCTTTTATTTTTTCTTTTTATCTACATATATAAGCGTTTTCATATAATTTAATTTAAAGTTAACAGACATCCCTCCTTATCACAGTATTTCATAGAATATTTGCAACCGGTTGCGCTTTGCTTAATTATATTTTATATCCTTTGATTACAAAAGTCAATAGACTTATTTATTAAATCAAAAAAATTTAAAAAGGTTATCTTAAATTATATTTTGAGAAAGATATGAAAGTAAACAATTAAAATCATATCTTTCTCATCATAACTAATTTATACAATTTTATATATTTCCGCTTTTTTCTAATAAGCCGTATATGATAGCTGCTGCTTCTGCTCTCGTGGCTATGCCTTTAGGAGCAAATACGTTATTCGGCTCCCCATTTACTATTCCTAATTTCGCTGCATTTGCTACTACGTTTCTTGCCCAATCGCTTATGGATTTGTCATCGCTAAATGATGTGGCACCTAAGTTTTCCTCTTTGTACTGTGTCAGCATCTCGTATGCCCTCATGGCTATTGCTGTCATCTCTTCTCTTGTTATGCTGTCATTTGGCCTTGCGTTCTTTCCATCACCTTCTATTAATCCTGCTTTGTATGCTGCCTCTATTGCGTTTGCATACCAGTCTCCACTCTTTACATCGCTAAATTCTCCGCTGTATGCTTCTTCTTTTATGTTTAATAGCCTCAGTATCATTGCTGTGAATTCTGATCTCGTTACTGTCTTGTTTGGTTCATACTGGGTGTCCGTCATCCCTTCTATTATGTGCCTTGACGCTAATACTTCTATTACGTCTTTCGCCCAATTGTCTTTTATGTCATTAAATGTCTTGTCGTACTCAAATGCCGCATATTGTGAGAAGTGCGTCGCATTGAATGTTATTGTTCCAGATGACACGTCTACTTTTCCACCCACGTATTCCCATTGATTTGTCGTTGGGTTGTAGTAGTACACTGCTACTTTTCTTGGATCGTTGGCTTTTGATATATTTAATGTTACTTCTACTGGTTTTGCCAATGTTGCATTGCCACTGCTACTGCCTATCGTTATGTCTACTACATTAGAAAGCGGCACATAATTTGTCACATTAGGCTTTCCATTGTCTTTTATTGATACATTGACACCGTTTTGTATCTGGTTTTGGTTAAGTGCGTCTTTCGTAAGTGATATTGATGCGTTGTCTGATTTTATGACGATGTCTTTGCCGTTAGCAGCACTTGTATCTAAAATATCTTTAGAAATCTGTACGACTTTCTGTTGTCCTTGACCTATTGTGGTTATGTCAAATACTACTTTCTTGTCTTTTGAATTTACTATCAAGTCTTTAGCTTTCCCTACATCAAGCGTCAATGTGATAATGTTGCCATTCTTTGTGATTACACCTATTGTATTACTTGTATTGCTGATATTACTTGTTATACTTGTACTTCCAGTACTAACACTACCCGTACTGCTTGAATTGCTCCCACTTGTACTCGTATTATTATTTCCTGTTCCGCTTACACTATTATTCTCTTGTCTAATTACATCAATCTCAATATCCTTTGTAAGTTCAGTTATTCTGCCTTGATCGTTACCATAAACACTACCATCATTTGGTTCAACATGTATCTTAATCGTATTTATCCCATAATTTAAAGAAACATCTTTAGTAAATACACCATTTTCGTCTTGAACAAAACTATCACCATTTATTATGACTTTAGCACCTTTATACGTATTACCTTTGATTTCCATTGTACTTATATTAGAATCAACTGTCATATTGCTACTTGGAGAATATATAAATATTGGAATATCCCTCCACCTATAAACCGTATCATTTATCATCATTTCATTGTTGCCTTGATTTACAATCGTTACTTTTCTGTTTGATGCAAGCTCATTTCCGTATTCGTCTTTTTCAACCTTATCCCAACTACCTCTGGCATATTTGTATTCTATTTGTGTTCCTTCATCAAGCGTAAGTGTAATGCTATAAGTATTATTATCTATTTTTGTCATCTGTTGTGCTGATGGATCCCAAGTAGCATTAGGGAATGTTCCTGCCAAATTAACAGCATCTGGTGTATAATCAGGTACAGTTACATTAAAAATAACTTTTATAGGTACTACATCTGGTTTTATTGTAACCACATTAGATTCTGTCCTATTAAATGATAGATCAACGGCAACAACTTTATAATCGTAAGTTACACCATTAATTACGCTCGTATCAACATAATTATAAACTTCATTGGATACAGTAGCTATTTTATTAAATGTTCCACCATCGGATCTATAAATTTCATAATCGTATATCCCAACATTGTCTGTAGATGGACTCCATGTAAGCGAGACCCTCGACGATTCTGTACCTGGTTGGTTCAAATCAGGTGCAGTTGGCTTTATTAAATCATCAGAAGGAATAACATAAAATGATAATGTATCTGTAGTGATCCAGTCTTGTCCTTGATTATCTGAAAATCTCATTAAATATTCCCATTGACCTATTTTATCAGGTGTAAAACTTGCTTTGTACTGATCATTATTTCCTATATCTCCAACATATTGAGCATTTACCCAGGTAAAATCACTATCATCTACACCATATACGCTGTTATATACACTTCCATATACCGAATCATAAACAGTGTCACCAACATATTTATACCCTAATTGCGCTATCATATTTGGACCTTGACCAGTGCTATTTGTAAGTCCATCTGCCCAAACTTCCGCATAAATATCTTCTGTTGGTTTATCAACACCTATTATATGATTATCAGATGCTTGTGTAAGATTTCCTGCCCGCCCTATAGGATACGCTGGATATGCTACTGCATCATTACTCATTTCGCTTTCATTACCTAATTCATCAATTGCTGATATTGCATAAACATATTTTAATCCATTTGTAACATTGGCATCTTCAAACGTCGTTCCAGTTACATTTGATGCTATTTTTTCATATAAACCACCTTCTACTGAAGAACGATATATATTGTAACTTTTTGCACCATCAGATTGCGACCACGATAAATCAACTTTACCATTGCCGGAAGTAGCAACAACATTTGAAGGAGCTTGTGGAGCAGTTAAATCTTGCCCATCGTCTGATATAAGCATTACACCGCTCATAGCAGGTACATCTATAACTATCTGTCCATTACTTATTGAATACGATACATTGTTGTTAATTAAATCTTTAAAAGTAACTCCATCTCTTAAAAACTTTGTAGTATCAATAGCTATTTGTTTATTTGAATTGCTTCTATTTATTGCAACAATTGCAGCGCTATCAGGGTATGAAGTGCCAAAAGCATCTTTGCCATTTATAATTCTCCTACCAATGGCATAAACATCATTTTGTGCATATAAAGTCTCCAAATCACCAGTTTTTAATACTTGATTGTTATTTCTTATGCTCGATATATTTTTAAAGAAATCTTGCAATGTCGTATCTTCATTTCCCCAAGGGAATGTTCTTCTATCATCCGGATCTTTACCACCAGAAACTCCTGCTTCATCGCCATAGTAAATATCCGCCATACCAGGATATCCCATCTGCAAAATTGTTGCTAATTTTAGCTTTTGTTCTGCCAGTTGTTTAGCGGCGTCTGAGTTTTCGTTAGGATCTGCAGAGTTATATCCAAACACTGTTAATATTCTCATTGTATCATGCGACCCAAGCAAGTTCATAGTTGAATAAAAAGCAGACAGCGGATATCTTTCATATATACTCATCAATTTTTGATCAAGTTTTGCTGCATCTATAGGATTGTGTTGGCCATTTCCATCATCGAAAGGTTGCCCGATCAAAAAATCTATGATGTCATTTCTAAACTGATAATTCATAACTGAATTAAAAGAATCGCCAAGTAAATCAAGGGACGCATCTCCCCAATTTTCTGCTATCATTGGCGCTTCAGGTTTTACAGTATTAATAGCATTCCTAAAATGTGTCCAAAAATCATGTGCAACTTCATTTTCAACGTCTAAACGCCAACCATCTGCACCATCATTTAAATTTCCATCCGGATTTAGCCAATACTTAGAAATGGCATTTTTATCGTTTATTATAAAGTTAGCCCAACTTGTAACGTTATACTCGCTTCCATTCAACGACTTTATAACAGGTAAGCTATCATATCCCCACCAACACTCGTAAGTACCGTCTGAATTTATAGTATACCAATCACCATACGGCGATAAAGACTGATTCCCTTCTTTCCAAGCTTGATATGCACCTAATCCCGGGTATTTTCCATATCTATTAAAATATATGCTATCATCACTGGTGTGATTGAATACACCATCAAGAATTATTTTTATACCTTTAGCGTGTGCATCACTCATTAACTTTTCAAAATCTTGTGTAGTGCCAAACATTTCATCAATCTTTGTATAATCAGCAGTATCGTATTTATGATTTGAAGGTGATTCAAATATTGGATTTAAGTAAATTACGGATACTCCAAGTCCTTTCAAATAATCAAGTTTATCATCGATTCCTTTTAAATCACCACCAAAAAAGTCGTTTGACCAAATACCATCGCCAGTATAACCTGGTGTTCCAGCATTATTGGGATTATCAGGGAGGTCATTCCAATTATTGTGGAACTCTATTGGATCATTGCCACGGCTTAATGTCTTTGCATGATCATTAGATGTATCTCCATTATAAAACCTGTCAGGGAAAATTTGATACATAATAGCGCCTTTCATCCAATCAGGCGTATCAAAATTTTTATCGTATACAGTTAATTCAAAATCCTTATTAACAGTATCTGTTGCTTTTCCTAAACCACCAAGTTGGTCATCATTGTCGCCATAATAAGCAGTTTTAGTTCCATCTTTTAATATAAAGTAATACCAAATTCTCGTTGGATGATCAAAACTCAACTTTATTTCCCAATATTCATAATTACCATCAGGACTTTCACCTATTCTTGTCATTGATAATTCCGTCCTGGTTTTATTTATATCGTCCCAATACGATATTCTGGCAGATTCGAGATCATGATTTTTCGCTTGAATTCTTAATGTAACGGTTTGTCCTACTTTTATAGCTCCAAAAGGATTCCTAAAAAACGGATCATGTGTATCATGCTTTAGATCATCATAATATATGTTATTATCTAAACCAGTAAGTGTTGGACTATAATTAGTCCAAATATTGTGCGTTTTTGCATCATAAAAAAATGTTATATCAGCATCGTTTGTGACATTTATCTGTATGTTATCACCACCTTGTACACCGTTTGCACCATAGTTTTCATCCCATGTATTCCCTAATGTCACCTTGTACTGATAGTCACCCTTTGGAACATGCGCAGTATATGAATAAACGTTGTCAAAATTATCGTCTATCATTATTGCTGTTGACGTTCCAGGATCCCAATCATTACCTGCTCCAATAGCTGATTGAATTGTTCCAACTAGTCTAGGTAATTTGTCATCAGGTATTGGAGTATACTTTGTAGAATCAGTTACAGATTGTGTATTATAATCAAACCAAAATGTAACATATGAAGCATTCGTCAGGTTGAGCGTTAGATTTCCTTGAGATGGAACACCTCCACCATTCCATGAATGATTTAATGCAACTTTATACTGATAACTACCGGCTTTTAGTTGAGTAGGCGTAGTAAATTCATATAGACCATTTCCTACATACTGCATTAGGGTAATGTTACTATCAATATTCCAGTTAGAATCACCCAGTTGATCTTGAAATTCCCCCACGATATTTGCTACAACGCTTGCATTATCAGCAGCATATACACTGTGAAATAACATTGAAGAAAATACTGATGTCAATACTAATAAAAAAGCCATGATAAAACTTGTAAATTTTTTACTTAAAAGTCTTTTATACACATTGATACCTCCCACTAAGTTTTTTTGGATTAATATAAATTTATGCTCTATTCTTTCACCTCCTTTTAAAGTCGTTTATCTGTTGAAATTAATATTAAGACTAATTTGAGATTATTGTAATGAAGTGAATGTGCAAAATTTGCGCAACCGATTTCTTCCAAATAATATTATATTATCATTGCTAAAGAATGTCAATAATGTTCACTGATTTTGGGAGAAATTTTAATAATAGTTTGAAAGCTCTGCAATAATGCTTTTAATAAATAAATTTGCCAGATTTTTTATTTGCTATGAAATAAAAAAGACTATGGATTTATCATCCAATTAGTCCCATTAATGTCTCTGCAAGCTTTTGCTCATCATGCCTTATGTAATTGTTTCTTATTGCTAACACATCTTTTTCAATGACCTTTATTCCCTTTTGTTTAAAGCTTTCTACATCATAGCTTACAGGTTGCGCCATATCTTCTTTATACCTATCTTTGTACTCATAAGGAATTTCACCATTATTTACGATGACATAGTCAAGAGATTTTAACCCATGCAGAAAAAGTGCATCAACGTGTGCATTGGCATCATAGCCAACTGTCTCACCAGGTTGCGTCATTATATTACACACATATACCTTAATTGCTTTTGACTTTTCTATTGCTTCACAAACATCATTAACTAATAGATTTGGTATTATGCTGGTGTATAGGCTACCAGGGCCTAATATAATTTCATCAGCATCCATGATATCTATTAAGGCTTCTTTTACCGGTTTCGCATCTTTTGGCTCCAAAAATATTTTTTCTATTGGGCTTTTTTCTTTCATTTGAAGTTTCGGTATTAGAGATTCCCCATCTATAACTACCCCGTTTTTTAATTTAGCCTTTAATTTGACGTCATCTAATGTGACAGGTAAAACCTTTCCCGATACGGCTAAAACCTCGCTCATCTTTTTGACAGCTTCTTCAAAGCTATTTGATATGCCATTCATTGCGGCTAAAAAAAGATTTCCAAAGCTCTGTCCTTTAAGCATACCGTCAGTAAACCTGTACTGTAAAAGCTTTTCCATTGTAGGCTCAGTATTTGCTAACGCCAGTATACAGTTTCTTATATCGCCAGGCGGTAACATGCCTAAATCCTCTCTTAATACACCAGAACCTCCTCCATCATCTGCAACTGTTACGATTGCAGTAATATTATGTGTATACTTTTTAAGTCCTCTAAGCATTGTTGATAATCCTGTACCACCGCCAATTACTACAACTTTTGGACCATTTAAGTAAGCAAAATTCTTCATACAAGCAACCCCTTTGCAATAAGCCATCTAAAAGTAAAAGAATACTATCGCTTATTCTTCTCTAATATCTCTATGATTTATTATAGCTGTGTAGTCCCTTTCTCTCAGTAAATCGTATAAGGCATTCGCAATAGTTACAGATCTATGTTTACCACCTGTACATCCAACAGCTATTACAAGCTGTGATTTTCCTTCCCTTATATAAAATGGCAGTAAAAACTCTATCATGTCTTCCAACTTATTTAAAAATTGTTTTGCTTCTTCCCACTTCATGACATAATCCATTACTTTTTTATCATTTCCTGTAAGTGGTCTAAGTTCATCTATATAGTATGGATTTGGCAAAAACCTCACATCGAATACAAGATCGGCGTCAAGGGGTATACCGTATTTAAATCCAAATGACATTACATTTACGATTATACCTTTGAATTTTCTTCCTTCGATGAAAATATTATACAATTCCTGTTTAAGCTGAGCCGCAGTCAAATTCGTCGTGTCAATGATACTGCTTGCCATTTTTCTTATTTCCGCAAGTTTTTGCCTTTCGTCTTTTATTCCATTTATTATGGAGCCTCCATCTGTAAGTGGATGTCGTCTCCTTGTTTCCTTGAATCTCTTTATCAAAGCTTCATCTGAAGCCTCCAAAAAGATTATTTCATAATCATACTTATTTTTCTTTAAATAGTCTATAGCAGAAAAAATATCTTTAAATAGTTGTCCACCACGTAAATCCATGCCGAGTGCTACTTTATCTATGTCTTTAGATCCGTAAAAGAGATCAGCCAACTTCGGTATCAATGCTGGAGGAAAGTTGTCAATACAAAAGAATCCGATGTCCTCCATCGATTTCAATGCTTGGCTTTTCCCCGCACCTGAAAGACCGGTAATTATCACAAACCTCATTTGTATCACTCCTTAGCATTTATTATATCATCTGTTGCAAGTCCTGCTTTTTTCGCGATTTCGATTCCTCTCGCAAAATCGCCAACTCTCGACGGTGTGTGTGCATCGCTGTCAATGACAAATTTTGCACCAACAGATTTTGCTATTTTCACGTATTCTACAGTCATATATCCGTGGCTTGAGTTTATCTCAAGAGCCGTTCCTTTGGCTTTTGCCGCTAAAGCAAGTCTCTTAGTATCTATATCGACTTTTGCTCCAGGATGTGTAATTATATTTATATCGTATTTATTTATGGCTTTTATCATTGCATCTGTATTCTGCTCTCTTACAACAGTTTTTAAAGAGCTAAAATATTTGCTGGCTGCATTTTTCCCAAATAGATGAATAAGGTTATAAAAATCAAATGGCGCAACACCCGTATGATAACCCATAAGCAGTATATCTATATATTTTAAAAGCTCATCATCCACATCTATGTCGCCATTTAAGCTTATAAGATTTGCTTCTACTCCCATTAAAACCTTTATGTCAGGAAATTTCTCATTCATTCTGTCTATTTCATCTCTGATTTTCCTGTAATTGCAACTCCTTACGCCAAAAAATATATGCCTCGGTCCATGATCAGTAATGGCGATTTCTTTAAGTCCTTTTTTAATTGCAGCTTTTACATTATCTTCAATTGTACCTTTCCCATGGCTAAATACAGTATGTGTGTGATAATCAGCAAAAATTTCCATCCTTAAATTACCTTTCACCAATTATTTTTACTTCCGTCTCCAGATCTACGCCAAACTTGTCCTTGACTGTTTTTTTTATGTATGCAATTAGATTTAAAACATCATCTGCAGTCGCATTGCCTTTATTTATGATAAACCCACAATGCTTTTCAGATACTTGCGCGCCACCGATTGTATATCCACTTAGTCCAGCATCTTGAATTAATTTTCCCGCATAAAATCCTTCTGGCCTTTTAAATACGCTTCCAGCACTTGGGTATTCCAACGGTTGCTTTATTTTTCTCAATCCATTTAATTCGTCCATTTTTGCTTTTATGTCCTTATAATTTCCTTTTTTCAAGTGAATCCACGCTCTTATTGCAATCAAATTATCTAACTGTATTAAACTGCTTCTATATCCAAATCTCATGTTACCATTTTCTACTTCATAAATAGAACCATCTTCATCAATAACTTCTACTTTCTCAACTACGTCTTTTATTTCAGGACCATACGCACCGGCATTCATTGTGATAGCACCACCTAATGTGCCTGGTATACCACTGGCAAATTCAAACCCTGTGAGTTCATTGTCAAGAGCTGCATTTGCAATCGACGAAAGCAATGCACCAGCCTCCGATACAATTCTCTCACCATCTACAGAAATTTTCCTAATAGCAGTAAGTTTTATCACTACACCCCTTATTCCCTTATCTGAAACTATTATATTTGTTCCGTTGCCAAGTATAAAATAAGGTATATTCTCAGCTTTTATTAAATCCATAACTTTTATCAGTTCATCCACACTTTGAGGTATAATCAGTACATCCGCCGGACCACCAATCCTAAAAGATGTATGTCTTGACATAGGTTCATTTATATATATATTCTCATCAGAAATCACTTTCTTTAATGCTTCTACAATCTTTTCCAATATATCAACTCCCTACATGTATTTACAGCAAACTTTCATTCAGTAATATTTTATCAACTATTATCATGTTTAATTCCATTTTGTTTTCCTCTTAGAGTATAGCACTTTTTTAAAACATAAAAAAGACAAAAAAATAGAAGGCTTTTTTAAACCTTCCTCAGACATTGTAACATACTTTAAATCTTTTACTAATGCAGCCCTCAGAGTCATAAACACTAACAACAGCCGTACACTTTTTGATCTTAATCTCACAATTGCAATCCCTGCAAAAATATAGGTTATTGCCTATTTTACCCACATTAGTGCTTTTGCAATTTGGGCATTCCATATAACTCACCTCACTAATTAGCTGATCTGAACCTCCTCAGCCTTAAGGCGTTTGACACAACTGATACTGAACTAAATGCCATTGCACCCCCTGCAATAGCTGGATTTAAAAGACCTGCTGCAGCAAATGGAATTCCTATTGTATTATAAATAAAAGCCCAAAACAGATTCTGATAAATATTTCTCATGGTAGCTCTGCTTAATTTTATCGCTGTCACTAAACTCATTAAACTACCGCTTATAAGCGTGATATCTGACGTCTCAATTGCTACGTCCGTTCCAGTCCCTATGGCAATACCTAAATCTGATTGTGCTAACGCTGGAGCATCGTTTATGCCATCTCCAACCATTGCAACTATTTTACCCTGTTTTTGTAACTTTATGACTTCTTCCGCCTTTTTTTCTGGCAAAACTTCTGCTAATACATGATCAATACCAACTTGTTTTGCAATAGCTTCAGCAGTTCTTCCATTGTCGCCAGTTATCATGTATACATCTATGTTTAAAGCTTTTAATTCTTGTATAGCCTTTGCTGAATCTTCCTTAGGCACATCCGCAACCGCTATTACACCCAAAACTTTACCTTCGGATGATAAAATCATAACGGTTTTGCCTTCGCTCTCAAGATCTTCTAAATAATGTTTTATGTCAGATATATCTACATTTTGCCTATCCATCAACCTTCTATTCCCAATATAATATTCTTTTTCGTTAATTATAGCACAAATACCGTAGCCTGGTATAGTCTCAAATTTGCTCGGATCTGGCAATTTTTCGCAGTTTTCCTTTGATTTATTCACAATTGCTTTACCAAGCGGATGCTCAGAATTTTTTTCAGCTATTCCAGCAATATAAAGCAAATCATCTTCCTTCAATTGACTAAATGAAATGACATCAGTGACTACAGGTTCTCCTTTTGTAATAGTGCCGGTTTTGTCTAACACAATAGCATTAATCTCTTTGGCCTTTTGTAAATATTCGCCGCCTTTTATAAGTATGCCATTTTCTGCACCTTTACCTGTACCTACCATCACGGATGTAGGCGTTGCAAGACCTAATGCACAAGGACATGCTATAACAAGTACAGATACTGCACTTATTACACCTCCATTAAGATTTCCTAAAACAAGGTACCATATCAAAAATGTAATTACTGCTATTCCAATGACTACAGGCACAAAAACTCCTGATACCTTATCAGCAATCTCTTGGATAGGTGCTTTAGATCCCTGTGCATCTTCTACCATCTTTATTATCTGTGATAGCACCGTATCTTTCCCAACCTTCGTCGCTTTAAACTTAAAAGTACCTGTCTTATTTATTGTCGCGCCTATTACTTCGTCATTGACATTTTTATCAACAGGAATAGATTCTCCAGTTATCATTGATTCATCTATAGCAGAACTTCCCTCTACAATTACACCATCTACAGGTATTTTTTCACCTGGCCTTACTATAACTATATCTCCTACTTTTACTTCTTCAATCGGTATGTCTATTTCTTCTCCATTTCTTATGACTCTGGCAGTTTTCGCCTGAAGACCCATCAGTTTTTTTATTGCTTCAGATGTTTTACCTTTTGCTATAGCTTCAAGCATTTTTCCTAATGTAATAAGAGTGATTACAACGGCCGACGCTTCAAAATACATATAATTGTGTATTTCTGACATAGGCTTAGTAAAAACATTGTACAGGCTATAAAAATATGCAGCAGATGTACCGAGAGCAACCAATGTATCCATGTTGGCTGACATGTTTTTTAAATTATGCCAAGCACCTTTGTAATACCTATATCCAATAATAAATTGAACTGGTGTAGCTAAAAGTATTTGAAACCACGGCGCTTCTAAAATACCTGCAGGTAATTTAAAAACTTTTAATACCATAGCAAGAAGAAGCGGAAAAGTCAAAATCGAAGATACAATCACCATGGCTTTTGTCCTTTTTATCTCGGCTTCTCTCTCATTTTTTTCATAATCTAACACATTATCTTTTTTTTCTTTCGCATCATAGCCGATGTCTCTTATAGCTTTTGCCATCTGTTCTACACTTATAGCATCTGAATTATATTCCACAGATGCCTCCTCTGTGGCAAAATTAACGTTTGCTTTATATACACCAGGCAATTTATTCAAAGTCTTTTCTATTTTAGTAGCACATGAAGCACATGACATGCCAATCAATACAAAATCTGCTTTGTCCCTTACTACACCGTATCCTAAATCTTCGATTTTTTTCGTCATATCATCTATGTCAACTTTTTCTGGGTCATACACAACTGTGGCTTTCTCAACCGCTAAGTTAACATTAGCTTCATCAATTCCTTCTAAATTTTTAAGACCCTTTTCTATGCGAGCGGCACAAGACGCACAAGTCATGCCGGTAATTTTTAAAGTAGCTTTTTCAGGCATGTAATCATCTCCTTAAATTATACTTCTAATGCCTCATCAATAGCTTTTGAAATCATTTCTTTAGGTGGCACACCAGAATTACGTCCATTCACTTTATACACTCTGCATCCATAAAGAGGTTCATCATTCCTTCTCTCTTTTTCGATGTCTTTTCCATTGATATGAATTGACGGTGAACCTAAAAATTTATATATATATGCATCTTCTTCAGATTCTATCTTTACTATGTCTATATCATCTTTAATATTTTTTTCTGATAAAACCTCTTTTAACAATCTTAATGCTGGTTCTGAATTAGGACATCCTTCAAAGTATAAAAAACTTATCTCCATATTCCCACCTCCTAAAAATTTATCACATTACATAACTATTAATATACCCCCTATAGGTATCTCTAATGTTATTATATTATTCCGATATGTTTATGTCAATATTATTTTGATAACTTTTCATAAGTTTATGCATAACTGCATCCTATATGCAGATAATAATTTTGATTAAAATTATTTGGAGGTGTTTTTAATGAATGCAGAAAGCGTAGTAAAGTGCGGTGTTAACACATGCACATATTGGAAAGATATGAGATGCCATGCACAATCAATCGAAGTAAATCCAAAGACCCCGACAGCAAGGACCAGCGCAGAAACTGAATGTACAACATTTAAGTCAAGATAGCAAATAGTCTATCTTCTATTATTTTTTACTGTTAAAAGAAAGCGTATATACAACGCTTTCTTTTGTTAACTTAATTTTATTAAAATCTTCCTATTATCAGCTTATCGCATTAATACACTACACCATCAACATCGGTATTGCTTTTACTAAACGATACAACTATTTTGTTTGGGAGGCAAACAATTGATTGGTATGACTCTTTTATCCATCCCGTTTTTGAACATATGCCCTGCGGGCATATGTTTTTATCCATTGGAAGCATTCTTACCATGCCATTTTTCATCTCTATAATACCTATTGATTTACCAAACTTAAACTTTATATATTGAGGTTGAGACTTACGATTCACTATTACTGTTTTTACTAATTTCCCATTTACCTTAATTTCTACATTATTCATAGTGGTAATTTTATTAGCCATTATTTTCGGTAAAAGAAATAAGCTAGAGGCAGAAATTATTAAAAGAAATACTATTAAAAATTTATCATATTTAGTCACTATCTCTACGCTCCTTAATCCCATACTTCTCCATCCTATAAATCAGTGTATGCCTTGTAAGCCCAAGAAGTTTTGCTGCTTTTGTCTGGTTATAGCCCGTTCTCTCAAGTGCCTGTTCTATTAGATTTTTCTCAAGTTCATCGATTGAAATCCCATTTGGAGGTAAGACGATTTTATCAACATCTTTTATCATTTTGTTTGATCCAAGTGGTAGATCTTCCTTCTTTATAACAGATCCATGATTTAAAATCAGCATTCTCTCAACTAAATTTTCAAGCTCTCTTATATTCCCTGGCCAAGAATACTCCATTAAAAACTTCATTGCAGATTTGTCTATTTTAAATTTTTCAAGTCTTAGATTCTTGCTATATTTATCTAAGAAATAATCAATAAGAATTGGAATATCCTCGACTCTTTCTCTTAAAGGTGGCAATTGTATCGGAACTACATTTAATCTATAAAACAAATCTTCTCTGAAAGCACCTTCTTTAACCATATTTTCAAGATTCTTATTTGTTGCAGCAATAACCCTTACATCAGCTTTTAAAATCTCAACACCTCCAAGCCTTTCAAATTCCTTCTCCTGGAGAATTCTCAGCATTTTAACCTGAATAGAGGGTGATATTTCGCCTATTTCATCAAGAAATATGGTGCCGCCGTTAGCCCTTTCAAATCTGCCAGGTTTACGCGATAGTGCACCTGTAAATGCACCTTTCTCATAGCCAAATAATTCGCTTTCAAGTAAATTCTCCGGTAATGCCCCACAATTGACCTTTATATATGGTCCATCTTTTCTCTTGCTTAAATTGTGTATTGCCTTTGCAATTAGCTCTTTACCTGTACCGCTTTCACCAAGTAATAAAACAGTCGCATCTGTTGGTGCAACTTTTTTAACTATATTTAAAACATCTTTGAGCTTAGAACTTTCACCTATTATATCAAATTCTTTGCCATTTAGTTCTTCTCGCAAAAACTTCACTTCTTCTTTTAAATTTGTAATCTCCAGTGCTTTCCCTATTGTTAGCTTCAGTTCGTTAATGTCAAAGGGTTTTTGAATATAATCTACAGCACCAAGTTTTATCGCTTGTATAGCGGTATCTATTTCACCATACGCTGTTATGACAATTACAGGTATATCTTTGTCCTTTTCTCTAATTGTTTTTAAAACATCTATGCCATTTACCTCAGGCATCTTTATATCAAGTATAATAAGATCATATATACTGCTTTCAAATTTATTTAAAGCTACTGCACCATTTTCAGCTTCATCAATTACATATCCATCATTAAAAAGTGCTTTTTTCAAAGCCCATCTCATATTTTTCTCATCATCTGCAACTAAAATATGTCTCATTTTAACCTGCATTCCTTTCTCATTATCGAACAATTATTCTTAATGAAGTGGTAATCTTACCAAAACATTCGTCCCTACGCCAACGATACTTGATAATGATATATAACCACCATGTTCCTCTATTATTCTATGAGTTATGGATAGTCCAAGGCCGGTTCCCTCACTTTTAGTTGTGAAAAAAGGATTAAATACTTTATCTATTTTATCATCTTCGATTCCAATTCCTGTATCTTCAAAATAGATGTTTAAAAATTCGCTGTCCTTGTTACCATGTAAATGTAATATTCCACCAGCACTCATGGCCTGTATTGAATTAATCATTATATTTATAAATGCTTGTTTTATTAATGTGTCATCGACAAGCACTTCAACATCAGGCAATCTATCAAATATTATTTGAACATTACTTTTTATGGAGTATTTATTTATAATATTAATAGTTTCTTCTAAAACATTATTAATATTTTTACTTACTTTATTAATAGACTCTGGCTTTGCAAAATTTAGCAACCCTTTAATTACATTGTCCGCTCTATCAACTTCCCCAATTATTATCTCAAGACCTTCTTTATCGACTTGTTTTGATTCAGATAAAATTGTTTGTGCGATTGTTTTAATAATACCAAGAGGGTTTCTTATTTCATGAGCAATGCCCGCTGACATTTCTCCAAGAGCTGAAAGCCTATCAGCTCTTCTCATTATTTTCTCCATTTCTTTAACTTCCTTTAAATCTTCAAAAACCAATACAGCACCGTCAAATTTCATCTCACTTTTTAGCGGATATATGTGTAATCTAACGGGTTTCTTATTGTTTAAAAGTGTTTCAATGTCAAACTCAAATCCTCTTATTAAATTTTTATTTTTTAGAACCTCATCAATTTTTCTCTTCAAAATCTCGCCATTTCGAATAATTTTGTATATAAATGCTCCAATTATGTCAGAATTAATATCCATTAAATCTTTCGCATATCCATTTATAGCAGTTATCGTATAAGCTTTGTCTACTGCTACAACACCATTAACGATTGACTCTAAAATATTATTTAAATAATCTTCAATATAAGCTGTTTTCCTAAGCTGGCTTTCGAGAAGCTTTTTTTCTTTATATTCTTTTTCTACAAGAGTACCTGTTATAATACCTATAGCAAAAAACAATCCTACTTCTATAAATTGATTTACAATATCAATTGTGAATTTGCCCATATAAATCATTAGATGTGGTGAATAAAGTACTGCTACAACTGAAGATTCCGTAAGCCCTCCCTTTAATCTATATTTAAAGGCTGAATAAACAATCGGTATAAAATATAATAAAGTATAAAACTCATGATATCCTATTGCTGTTGCTTTAGTAAAGTAATGCAAAAAGGCAATTGCCATTGTCATTACTGCAATAAAAATTTTATCACTGCTATAAACCAAATTTAAAACACCTACTTCAATGATTTACTACAATATGGACAATAAGACCATCTTGCATCTACTATTTTACCACAACTTTTGCAATTTACCATTAATCTAGATTTACATACAGCACAAAATATATCATTTTCTCCTACTTTGCTATTGCAATTAGGGCATCGCACATCTTTTTTATTGTTATTATCTTCATCAAATAATATTAAGCTTAAAAATATTGCGGCTACTATAAATATTAATAACATAATTATCACCTCTTTAGACTTCTACCACAATAAGGACATGTGATCCAGTCCTTTTCAATTTTGTTCCCACACACTTTACAATAATATCTATTTTTTAAATGCTTCTTTACACCATAAACAGTTATTACAATAATCGTCAAAATACCTGCCAATATAAATAAATCCATAAAATTGTAGATACCAGATCCACATGATAAATACCAATTATTTAACCAGTTTTTCATAATTAATCACCCTTTAAAAAATTTGGATCTATAACAATAAATCATAGATTGTATGTGAAGTTGTACATTAATAATCTCATGCAATTTTTGTGCCAATTTAATGAAATCTGATATTGCTGAAAGTAATAAATATATAAATACCTATGGTTTCTTATGCGAAATAAACTGGAAAGCTAATCAAATAAAATTGGCATGATTTTTGCAGTAGATGTGAATAAAGGAGGAATACAAGTATGAAAAAAATTTTAATCATTCTTTTAGCAACTGTTATTATTGTATCGGCAATATCAATCCCAATAATCTTAAAAGGAGGTGCTGGAAAAAACACAACTGATGTACCATATGGTACATATAACAACAATGTAGCAGAAAATTCAAATATAAAAACAAATAATGAAGGTAGTATTTCCATAGATGTAATGTTTCTAAATCCAAATAAACAAGGTGATAAAATACTTAAATTTCAGGTGATGTTAAACAATCATTCGATGGATTTATCAGATCTTAATTTATCAAAATCCGTAGAATTAGTAAATGATAAAGGATTATCAATAAAAGATGGATTCAATTGGAAAGAAGAAGGTTCCGGTCATCATGTATCAGGCATATTAAGTGTTGAAAATAACATCAATGGAAAAAAAATCCTTGATAACTCAACAAAATCGATAAAATTAGTCATAAAAAATATAGGCGGTGCGAATACAAGAGAGTTTGTATGGCAGTCTGATGAGCTTAAATGAGGTGATTTCAATGTACTTTATAGCTTTTATAGCAGGTATAATATCATTTATATCGCCATGTATTATTCCAATGATAACTGTTTATTTTACAACAATAACAGGTTTATCAATTGAAGAGCTTAAAAATATAAAAGACAAAAAAATTAAATTAAATGTCATATCAAGCACATTTGCATTTATTCTTGCATTTACAATTGTTTTTACAATTGCAGGCGGTACAGCAGGATGGATTGCATCATTATTTAAAAACTACTTATATTTACTAAATATTATAGGCGGTATTTTCGTGATTTTGTTCGGCCTAAACCTACTTGGGGTTATAAATATCAATTTCAAAAGCATAAATCTACCTGAAAATAAGATATTTGGAATTAAAACTGGAACTTTCAAAGCTTTTTTGATAGGTCTGTTTTTCGCATTTGCATGCTCTCATTGCATAGGTCCTATTTTATATTCGATATTAATATATGCGGGAAGTACCGGTTCTGCTGCATCAGGAATGCTCATCATGTTTATATTCTCTATAGGTCTTGCAGTACCATATATACTTGTTGGATTATTTATGGATAAAATACTTTTTGGATTAACCAAGATTAGTAAATATATGAGAACAATATCAAATATTTTGGGTACAATTATGATTATATTCGGAATCCTTCTTTTAACTGATAGATACTCTTATATAGTTGGTATTCTTAATAAGATAATACCTTATAAACTTCCTTTTGGAATGTAAATTTTATATTTTTTATAAAAGAAGGATAAATTATAAAAGGTGGGATAACATGAGTACTATATTATATTATATATATTATTATTCATCGGGATAATGTATTTGATGAATAAAGGCGACATGGGATGTTGCGGTGGTCACAACCATAATGATCATACTTATGAGAAAAATGGAAATATGGAACATCATCATGGAGATAATAACATGAATAATATAGAAATGGTAAAAGATCCTGTCTGTGGCATGCACATACCCGCTGATAAAACCGTAACAAAAATTATAAATGGAAAAAGATATTATTTTTGTAGTGAAACCTGTGCAAAGGAATTTGAAAATAAATAAGTCGTAATCGAGTAGGAGATGAATAATTGTTTTATTCAGGGTCCTCTCAACAAATCATCGCCTAGCTATCACCCATACCTGGCGCACCGTTAAAAGAAAGTAGCTATCCACTACTTTCTTTTGTACACTTATTTATACTTTTGCAATTTTTTTATTATTAATAATCATCCGAATGCACTACATCATTGACATCAGTATTTCTTTTACTAAATGATACGACTATTTTGTTTGGGAGGTAAACAATGATTTTTTATATTTCAATTTTGTTCATTCTAATTATAGAAATGATATAAAATACTATGCTTAACATTAAAGTAGATATTAGCGGTTTTATAATATCTGATGTATTAAATGTACTTGCTAATGCAATAAGCTTATTTGGTATATATACAGATAATTTTTCAATATTCATTAGTGCTGAAGCCGCAAAATTTATAATCAACAATGCGACAGCCGCAACGATTGATTTCTTGAAAAGACTGCTCAAAAATGTAAGCAATATTACTGTATAGATATAAAAAAGTGATATCAATGTTGCAGAAAACATGATTTTACTAAAAGGTATTGTATTATCTTTAAATAAAGTATCTGCATAATAATAGTTAATGGAGAATCCCAAAAATATGAATATTATCAATACAATTGAATAATGCAATATTTTTGATGCGACCATTGCAGCAGGATTCAAGCCCTTTGAATATGGAAAAAGTAATTTATGCGATGATATCTCATCACTTAATATCCCCATCAATGTCAATATTACGATTAGAAAAGATACTTGGCTTAAATCCTTTATATAGTTTTGAATAGCAGTACTAAAGTTTATTTTTATTAATGCACTGATATCACCTGGAATCTTATTCTTAAGCATCAATGGTAACACCTTTAACATGATAGGGTCGAGCATCGCAAAAAGTATTATACCAATAGCAAGAATAAGGTATTTATATTGTCTTATTGACTCAATTATTTCCTTCTTAAAATATGCATTAAATGTTGGCATTTTGCTTCACCATCCTTATAAATATATCTTCTAAACTTGCTTCACGGATTTTATATGAGATTACAGGATTATCAAGCTTTGCGATTTCTCTTATCAGTTTTGTCTTTGCTTCATAAATGTCATTTACATATATACTCGCAATATTTTTATTTATTCTTATACTATCAATCCACTTTATATCAGCAAATCTATTACTTAAATCACCACATGGATTTTCAAATTCAATGTCATAAATAGGCTGGATATATTTCTTTTTAAGCTCATTCAGATTTTGAGATATGATGATTTCACCTTTATCCAGTATACTTATATAATCGCAAACTCTTTCAGCATCATTTAAAATATGTGTTGATAAAAACACTGTTTTTCCTTGCTTTTTCAATTCAGCTATTATTTCCAATACATCAATTCTGCCCTCTGGGTCAAGTGCAGATGTTGGTTCATCGAGAAATATTATCTCTGGATCATTCAACAATGCTACAGCTATACCAAGTCTCTGCTTCATACCCCTCGAATATTCCCCAATTTTCTTTTTTTTTGCATATTTTAGATTTACACTTTCAAGAATGGCCTCAATACGTTTATCTTTGCTTTTCATATTGCTTAATTCACCTATGAAGTTTAAGTATTCTTCTGAGTTCATATAGTTATAAAACACGGGATTTTCAGGCAGATAACCGATTCTTTTTAACAGTCTTCTTTTATTTTCACTAAATTTTAGACCATCAATATATATTTCACCACTATCATATCTAGTAAAACCTGTAAGAATATTCATTGTTGTTGTCTTACCAGCACCATTTTTCCCTAAAAAACCATAAATTAATCCTCTGTCGATTTTGAAAGACATTTGTTTCAAAACTGTGTTATTTCCATAGCTTTTAGTTAAATTATTTACTTCAATCATATAAAAAACATTCCTCTCTAATCAATAATTTATAACTTCTACATTCATTGTGGTCAAATATTCTTCACCTATTTGCATTAGGAATTAGAAGAAAAATGATAGATAGATTGATTGATAAATTGTCTACTCTTTTTCCCTTCCGATGATGAGAAATATAAGTGGTCCTAAAATTTCTCCGAGCACTATAATTATAAGCCAGGTCCATTTCGGCAAAAATCTGACTTCATCCTTGGTAAGACGATATATTGAGAAAATCATAAGACCTAATTGAATAATTATTAATGGAGCAAAAAGTCTTATTATTTCAGATATATTTAAATTATCAAACATAATTTATTCCTCCCTCAATTTTTTTGAGCAATTAGGGCAATATACCCATTCATCTTTAATCTCCCTACCACAATGTGGACATAATGAAGTTTTTAACACATCTCCACAATATGGACAATAATTGTAACTTTTTTTTATTGAAGCACCACATTTCGGACATTTGGAGACTTCATAGCGGGTCACTAAAATATAGATTATTAACGATGATGGCACATTTAAAAGTCCAAACAACCCCCAGAGCCAATAATATTTTTCACCTCTTTTTTTTGCATCTATAAATATCCATGTCGCCTGTAATACAAGTAATATAATCAATAGAATAAATAATAGATACTTCATTTTAACCTCTACTCCTCTCTAAATTTTAATAACGGTACAACAGTTAACGGCAAAGATAAATAAATTATAATTTGACAAATGATTATTAACTTAAAATTTTTAGATGCAGCTAAAATCAAAAATGCTATAAATGTAATTGAAACAAGTATGAAGATTGCAAGCTCTTTTTTATTTCTTTTTTTATTACGTATTTCATTAGCTTTTTGGATAAATTCAAATGCATTAATTTTTACGTCAGGTTCATTAAAAATATCAAACATATCTGAAATTTTATTGAGCTTATTAAATGCATCATTATCAATGTTTTTATTATCTGACTCATTATAAAAAGAATCTATAAGCTTAGGATCTATATCATTATGGCATTTCTTCATATCAATTTCCTTCTTTCCATCTCATCTATAATATGCTTAATGCAGTAGTGCAACCTTGAACGCACCGTTCCAACTGGGCAATTCATTATTTTAGAAATTTCTTCGTATTTATATCCATAATAGTGTTTCAATATAAATACCGCCCTTTTTTCATATGGAAGGTTTAACAATATTTTCATAACTTCCTTATAATTGACCTTGCTTATAATATCATCTTCTACATTATTTTCATAAAATATATCTATATCATCTATACATTCAGTTATTCTGCTTTTTCTTAAAAAATCTTTATAAACATTGATGGCAATTCTTATTAACCAAGAAGAAAATTTAAAATCCGGTGTAAACTTATTAATATTTAATACCGCTTTTAGCATAGCCTCCTGTGCTATGTCCTGGGCAAGTGACATATTTCCCGTCATTTTAATACAGTACCCAAGAACAACATTATAATTTTCAGTTATAAGAAGATTTAATGCATATTTATCGCCGCTTTTTGCATCATTTATAAGTTTGCTCTCATCCATCACATGCCCACCTCTCATAAATATAACGCATAAATTCTAAAAAAGTTCACATTTATTTTAACAGATTTATCGTAAAAGTAGATTTAAGGTATAATATTACATGAAGGAGTTGATTCAATATGGTAAGCTCAACGAATAGAACTGAAATTATTAAAAGAAGATATGAAAGAATTGCAAAATATTATGATCTGATGGAAAGCCTCATGGAGTCTACAGGCGGTAAAAGGTGGAGAAAGATGCTTTGGTCCGAGGTTTCAGGAAACACTATACTTGAAGCAGGTATTGGCACTGGTAGTAATATTTTATATTATCCTGAAGGTAAAAACATTTATGGTATTGATTTTTCACCTAAAATGGTAGAAATAGCAAAAGATAAAGCCAAAAAGTATGGCAAAGATGTCGATATTAGAGTAATGGATATAGAAAATCTTGAGTTTAATGACAATACATTTGATGCTATCGTAACAAGCTGTGTGTTTTGTTCTGTGCCAGATCCTATAAAAGGATTAAAAGAACTTAAAAGAGTATTAAAATATGATGGGAAGCTTTTTATGCTTGAGCATGTAAGAAGCAAAAAACTAATCTTAGGTACACTAATGGATATACTCAATCCTCTTACAGTAAACACATGGGGTGCTAACATAAATAGAGATACTGTAAAAAATTTGAAGATTTCAGGATTTAAAATACTTAAAGAAGAAAATCTAGCTCTTGACATAATGAAACTTATAATTGCAGGCAAATAAAAAACTCGAATATGTGAAATAAAAAATTTCTATAAAAAATTTCTCGATCTTCATAAGATCTTTATAATTGCATTTTATAATAAAATTACAACAAAAAAACAAGGAGGAATTTTAAATGAGAAAGAAAGTTATAGCTATATTTGCAGGTGTGCTAATAATAGGTGCTATAGCATTTACGCAAATGCCTGCATTAAGAGCAAAGGCCGATACAATTAATAACGGCTATGGGTTTAACATGATGGGTTCAAATTTCAACTATAGTGCTATGTACAACTACATGAAAGGCCTGACAGCAAAAGATGTGCAAAATATGATGGGTGGAAAAATAGATGAAAAAGATGCGCAAAATATGTTAAATGCATGCACAAATGCACTAAAGAACGAAATTAATGGTGAGCAAAAGTAATTTAGGAGCCGAATGGCTCCTTTTTTTACGCAGTTAATTCATATTTAAAATCATATCTGAAACAATGTGAGAATTCCCAAAGAACATACAAGTAAATATATTATCGCAAGTACAATTTTTTCCCAATTTTTTAATTTATATTTTTCAGGTAATGCCTTCCATCCCAGTGCTATCAAAAATCCGAGGACAATTGGCAAAAGCAATGAATTCATTATTTCAACTGAAATTGTCAATGTTACAAGGGGTACTCCTGATAAGACGATAATGGCGGAAACAATAATACCTGCAGCATATAATCCATAAAATATTGGAGCTTCTTTCCATGATGAATTAAGGCTTCGCTTAAAATCCATAACTTCACCTAATGACCACGAAGTTGCCAATGAAACAACAACAGCTGCTATCAAAGAAGCGCCGATAATACCTGCTGAAAATAAGATTTTGCCACCAACCTGACCTACAAATGGTATAAGTGAATCAGCAATCTGCTGAATATTCGTAAGTGAAACATTTGGATTTATCCGTCCAATAGTGGCAGCCGTTAATACAAGTACAACCGCCATGATTATCTGAGTTACAACTGAACCGACAGCAGTATCAATGCGGCTAAACCTTATCGATTTTTCTGTTAATTTTTTGTCTATCACAGCGCCTTGTTGGTAAAATATCATCCAAGGCATTATTACCGCTCCAACATTGGCTGCTATAAGAAGCCTATAAGATTCATCGTAGAAAGGCTTCTGTCCGATAATCCCATTTATTATTGACGAAGTATCGGGATGTGATAGTATAACCGCTGGTATAAAACTTAGTTCAAATAATCCGATAAATATAGCTATGCGTTCAACAATAGTATAACGTCCAAAGCCTGTTATTAATATTAAGGAGATTGATGCAAGAGATATGCTTATCCACTTTGGTATGCCAAACAATAAGCCAACACTGGCAATACCAGAAAATTCTGTGACTAAAGCACCTATAGCAGAAACTACAAGTGTTAAAACTGAAAACCATGCCCAACCTGCACCAAACTTTTCTTTAATCAATTCACCATGCCCTTTACCAGTCGTTATTCCAATACGTGTTGTAAGCTCCTGCACAAAATACAAAATCGGGATAAGTAAAAATTGCAACCACAACAAACTATAACCCCATCTTGCACCAGATTGCGCCGATGTTATAATAGATCCTGCATCAGTATCCGCTAACATAACGGTAAGCCCTGGACCTATTGTTGCAAGTAGTAATAAAATAGCAGATTTTTTCTTTTTTGATACTTCAAATTCATGAGATAGTGTAAGTTCGTTTTCGTTTAAAGACATTTAAGCACCCCTTCTGCATAAATTTTTCTTAACCTCAGTAAACCATAAGAAAAGCAAATTCAATTTTTACAATTCTTTGATTCTGAAATTCATTCTCAATTAGATTATACAATATATTTCCCTATACTGCAATAATAAATAGAACCCCTTTTAGAGTTCTATTTATTAATATCCTTTATATCAAATTTTAAGTCATTTAGCCTCTCTCTTTGCTTTAATGATTTTAATTCAAGGATTTTAAGATTTAATTCATTTTTAAGTTCGTCCATATCAGAAATATCTTTTTCAAGATCTTGTTTTCTCTTTTCAAGAGTCGATATTTTACTCTCAATTTCTATTTTTTCTTTAATATAATCTTTTGTTGAAGCCTCGTCTACAGAAATCATCTCTTCTGCAGCTTTCTCTAATCTTTCAGATTTTCTTTTCAAATTCTCAATCTCTGATAATAAATCATTTTTTATCTTCTCTGATTCTTCTTTGGCCTTATCAATTTGATTCAACTTATCATAATATTTTTTTAATTCTGGATCTATATCTTTGTATTCACGATTTGATTTCTTTTGGCTATTAATCTCAATTCTCATTAAATCGTCCATTGTTAGATTGCCAATTGCGGCTTCTTTTCTCAATCTTTGGTAGTATTCAGTATCTATTTTACCCTCTGCATACAATCTATCTATTACAGCTATCATTTCATCGTATTTGTCGTATTCGTAATGTCTTTCATGGTAGAATCCTCTATTTCCGCAGCATCCAAAATCATCAATTAAGTCAAAGAACCTATAAAAACCTCTTCCGCCGCATCCCACTATAACTCACTCCTTAATTGCTTGATTTTTTGCAGCTACTCTCTTTTTAAGTTCTTCAAATTCTTCTTCAGCTCTTTTTTGCTTTTCAATTTCTTTTAATTCTTTTTCTACTTTATTTTCATCATCTAATATGTTATCAAGCATGCCTGCATCAATCATATAATCAATAGCTTGTGATTTTGCATATTTTTCTTTAATTTTTTCTTCTGCATTTCTTATTCTTTCACCTAAATCAGTTGTATCATTTGCAATACCTGTCAGCGTTTCTTTTATCATTACCTGTGCATCTGATACTTTTTTCATAGTGATAAGTTCTTCTTTTTTGCTCTGTAATTTTATTAAATTGTCTTCCATTTGTTCCTTACTTTTTTCTATATTCTTAAGCTGCTCCTCTATGCTTTTTATCTGTGATTCAAGGTTTGCCTTTTTTTCTATTAAATCATTTTTATTTTGTATTGATGCTTTTGCTAAATCCTCTCTACCGCTTTCTAAAGCTAATTCAGCATTTTTCTCGTGTTCTGATATTTTAATATTGATGTCGCTTAATTCATTTTCTAATTTTTTCTTTAATGTTGCCACATCTAGCATAGATTTTTTTATTTTAGATAAATTTTCTCTCATCTCTACTAATGAGTAATTTAAAGTGTCTTCAGGATCCTCCATCTTTTCTACTATGTCATTTGCCTTAGATTTAAAAATATTAGATATGCGTTTTACTAAACTCATAATTAATCTCTCCTTTACAATTTTATATTCTAATATTACCTCAGAAATGTGAAGATCTTATGAAATCTTAACTATTATTTTAATTTCAATTATAGAAAATTTATGTGCAAAATTAGCATACAATTATAATTAGATGTTAGTGCGATTTTTCTGCTTATTACATGTGTTTCCTGTCATAAAATCAATCTGTCTCTATTATATAAACATATTAATCCATATATAATAGCACCGGTTATCAATGTTATTTTAAAGCCAAATATCATAGATATTATTACGGATAGAATCGAACCGATTACTGACATTGCACCGTTGATACCCCAAGCAATCGGTATAACATTCTTATCATCTGCGCCTAATAATCTGGGCATACCCATAAAAAAGCCTAGTATCATAACTAATATTGATGAAATGATTATTTTATTTATTAA